>JBILIR010000107.1:0-5666 GCA_044368955.1 Limnohabitans sp. | reverse complement strand
CGCAGCAGGTATTCCATGGTGAACACAATGACCGAGAAGGCTTCAAATGCGGCCAGTTCAACCGCATAAGCGGCTTTGAATGCATCGGCAGTTTCCAGCACCATGGCCAAGACATTTAACAAAATCAACAAAGTTGACCAGCGAGTCACACTGACGTGCATTCCTTCAGGATTTTGTTCGTTGAACAAAAGGTCATAGATCCTTTGTCGCCAAGGTTGATTTGAATTTGTTAGTGACTGCATATGGCTTTTCTACCCTCTCAGGAAAAAATGGATGGTGGTTTTGGTGGGCCTGGTTTAATGGTTGTGGGGGATATTTTCATCAATGGAAGTTGACATGCATCAAGTTTGGCTTTGATTACGTTGCTTGTAAATGAATGATATTTAATATAAAAAATTTATTTTTAAATTAAATCGTAATTTTTTTAATTATTTGTAATTAATCGTATTAATACTGATTTTTCTTCATTTTTAATTGTTCTATCATGCAATTTGATTTTATCAATTCAAAGGGGAATAAGCCCATGGCGAAAAACATCCGATTTGGAGAATACGTACAGGCTGTCACTGTCGATTCCAACACCATTAGCTATGACAAGCTGATGCCCAAACCAAGACTTGACAAAAACGGCAAGGAAATCATCAGTAAACCGGAAAAGCTCAAGCTCTCCGGCTCTGATGTGATGAATGTGTTGAAACCCTATTTCAACACCCGTTTCATGGAGCAAGCTCGGGCAGTGGTGCCCTTGGCCTTGTTTTTGGCCTTGTTCCAGTACATCGTGCTGCAACGCTCCATCCAAGATGCCACCTTGATTGGCGGTGGTTTGGTGGCCGTGATGATCGGTTTGATGATTTTCATGGAAGGATTGAAACTGGGTTTGATGCCCTTTGGTGACATCATCGGCAGCAGCTTGCCCAAGAAACTGCCCTTGCCAGGCGTCTTGACCGTAGCCTTCTTGTTGGGCATTGGATGTACCTACGCAGAACCCGCCATCGGCACCCTGCAAGTGGCCGGTTCCATTGTCGACCCGACAAAAGCCCCTTACCTCTACACCATGCTTAATACGCATGCCCCATACACCGTTCTGTTGGTGGGTTTGGGTGTGGGCGTGGCGGCGGTGCTGGGCACGGTGCGCTTCTTGTATGACTGGTCCTTGAAGCCCCTGATCTATCTGTCGCTGCTGCCGGGTTTTATCTTGACCGCCTATTGCGCCATGGATCCAGAATTGGCCACCATCATCGGTTTAGCTTGGGACTGCGGTGGCGTCACCACCGGTCCGGTGACCGTCCCATTGGTCTTAGCCTTGGGCATTGGCGTGGCCAGTTCTGGTGGCAAAGGCGACAGCCAGTTGTCCGGCTTTGGCATCGTCACCTTGGCGTCCATCTTCCCCGTGGTGGCAGTGTTGTCCTTGGGCATTTACCTGAAGTTCACCTTGCCTGTGGCGGATATCTTGGCCGCTGCAGAAGCCAGCAAAGCCGCGGCTGCAGCCTTGACCACCCCCGCTTGGTATGAAGTGTCGCCCGGCTTGGACATCAAAATGGGTGTGCAAGCCATCGTGCCTTTGGTGCTGTTTTTGTTGATCGTGTTGTTTGCTGTGTTGCGTGAAAAACTGCCCAATGCCTTCATCATCACCATGGGCTTGTTTTTGTGCGTGATTGGTATGTGTACCTTCAACGTGGGCTTGACCTACGGTTTGGCCGCTTTGGGTTCACAAACCGGCTCACTCATTCCGATCGCCTTTGTCAGCTTGGATGGCTCACCCGCTTTGTACTCACCTGCACTTGGCATCTTCCTAGCGGCTGCGTTTGCTTGGTTGCTGGGTTATGCCGCCACCATGGCCGAGCCTGCTTTGAACGCCTTGGGCGTGACCGTGCAAAACCTGACCAACGGCTCTTTCAAGAAATCCATGCTAATGACTGCGGTTGCCGTTGGTGTGGCCACCGGCATCATGTTGGGCGTTTGCAAGTTGATCTTTGACTTCAACCTGTTGTACATCCTGATTCCCGGCTACGTCATCGCTTTGATTTTGACTGTTTTGTCCACTGAAGAATTCGTGAACGTGGGTTGGGACAGCGCTGGCGTGACCACCGGACCAGTGACCGTGCCTTTGGTCTTGGCCATGGGCTTGGGCTTTGGCAAGGCTGTGGGTGCCTTGGAAGGCTTTGGCATCTTGGCAGCTGCATCGATCGTGCCTATTTGCTCGGTGCTGGCCTTGGGGGTCTATGTGCAGTGGAAAACAAAACGCGAGTTGTCTAGAGCGCAAGCCGCTTGACAACCCATTTAAAAAAACATTCATAGAAATAGTCAAAGGGGAATTTCATGGCTACCAAACGCAAGGTAACAAATCTGACCGAGGTTGCGAACATCACTTGTGTGATTCAAAAAGGCCTGGCCGACACGGTCAATACGTCTTTACTCAACGTGGGGGTGCAAGGTGCCACGGTGCACTACGGTGTCGGCACCGGTGTGCGCGAACGCATGGGCATTTTGGGGATTGCAGTGGACGTTGAGCGCGAAATCATGAGCGTGTTGGTTCCGCTGGACCAAGTGGACCGCATATTCGAGCGGATTTTCTTGGCTGCCAATCTGGACATACCGGGAAATGGCTATATTTTTGTAACGCCCTTGTTGCAAGCCGCCACTTATATTCCGCCGCATCTGCTCAACGACTGAGCATCACCACAGGAGTTCATCAGCTATGAGCAACGAACACACAGAAGAAACCGTGCTTGAGGACAAGCCCGTGGTGATTCCCAACATCACCTACACCCGCATGCTCACCTGCATTCTGTATGAAGGTGGCGCGGAGAAGGTGCTGGAGGAGCTGCACCACAGAGGCGTGAACGAGGCCTATTACTACAGCGTGCGAGGCAACCCAATTGGCCGCGCTTCGTTGGCGGGTGGCTTGCCCGAGATGCCCAAAACAGAAGTCTTGCATGCGGTGGTTTCCGCCGACCAGGCCGACTACATCTACAACTTCATTTACCATGAGTTCAAACTGAACCAACAGGGCATAGGCATGATTTCGGTCAACCGATTGATTCGATCCTCACCCAATATGTTGCCGTCTGACCTTCAACACGAAGCAGTGAACTAAAGCCAATACACCAGCAAGTCATTTCAACCATTTTTCGGCGATCAACTGCCACCCCAACAAGGAGTCATCCATGAACGAAGAAGTCAAAAACCGTATCCAGCGTAACAAACGTCTGATTTTTGATGCTGAAGCCTATGTTCAGTTCAACACAGCCCAGGTCCAGTCAACCCGCAGCCGTGTGGAAGAAAACATCACCGACGCCATGCAGGCCTACACCATCACCGCCTCTGGTAACCGTGAGTTGGTCATGCGCACCTTGGACGATGTCTACCGCAACCGCTTGGCCATGCTGGAAACCCTCAAGCCCACCAATGAAGCCGAAGAGTTGTTTCAACGCACCATGACCAACCGTACGCGTTTGGAATACTTGGAAAACCGTTCACGCATGAACCGCGAAATGTTGAAGGCTTCGGAAAGCATGATCGAAGCCATCAAAGAATTGCAAACCGTAGCGTCCACCTACCTGTCGATTTGTGAGCGCATGCAAGAACACGCCGACGAAATGGCGGATAAAAATGCCCAGTGGTTTGACGGCGAACTCTTGCAACAGATGCAGGCCGCTACAAGCACCAGCAATGATGGACGTGCCGCTGAAAATTACGATCTGGTCACTGGCCTGCGCACCAATTCCTTGGAAAACCGCAAATCGATTCAACAGGTGGGCGCCCACAGCGCCGACTTGGCCGAGTCTTTGGGCGATCTGCAAGACAGTGCCAACGAACAGCGTGATGAGTTGATCAAACTGCGTGAAAAGATTGACGCCAACCAAAACCGCGTAGCCGACCTGATGTTCGCTATGTGATGCAAACCTGTTTCAGGGTTTTACAAAGAAGCAATCTCCCCAGATTGCTTCTTTTTTATCTGCCAAGCCTGCATTGCCTATGAATTCTCCGATGTCAATTCCTGTGAAATCATCGGTTCAAACCCGTCTGATGGAAATTTTGGATGGCTCGCCCAAGCACGCGGCGAGCCGTTATGTGGAGTGGCTGATCACCACCGTTGTGCTGGTCAACTGCACGGCGGTCGTCCTAGACTCCGTGCCTGAAATCCACGCCAAGTACCAATATTTCTTCCATGAACTGGAATTTTGGAGCGTGATGTTCTTCACCATGGAATACCTGGTGCGGGTCTGGTCCTTGGGTGCGAAATTTGGTCCTAGCGAAGGCGGTTCTTGGAAAGGACGCTTTCAATACATGTTCAGTACCTTTGGCTTGGTGGATTTCTTCGCCACCATGCCCTACTACCTGCATTACTTCTTCCCCTACATCGATTTACGGATCTTGCGGGTGCTGCGCTTGTTGCGGCTGTTGAAGCTCACCAAATACAACACCGCACTGCAAGACTTGTTCAAAGCGGTCTACTCAGAACGCAAGGCCTTTGGCTCGGCTGTATTTTTGTTGACCATCGCCACCATTGTGTCGGCCTCCTTGATGCACTTTGCCGAAGGCCATCAAAACCCAAAAGACTTTGGCACGATTCCGCATTCGATTTACTGGGCCATCATCAGCATCACCTCGGGCTACGGCAATGTGGAACCCATGACCAAGTCGGGTGAGGCGATTGCACTCATCACAGGTTTCATTGGGGTGTGCATGGCCGCCATCATGACCGGCATTGTGGCGTCTGCGTTTGCCAACCAAGTAGCGCGCAAGAAAGCTGCTTTTGAAGCACAGTTGCGCGAGGTGTTTGAAGATGGTTTTATGTCCGATGCTGAAGAAGCCACCCTCAAGCGGCTGCAAACCCAGTACCGACTCACCGATGAACAAGTGCAAGGCATGTTGCTGCGCGCCCAAAATAAATCGTCAGCCAAAGGGTGACACTCGCCATGCCCCAATCTCGTTTACACCTGAGCCCCTACCAACGCGTGAGACGCCGTGCCTATGAAATCATGGACGGTGCAGTGGTTGACAACTACAGCCGTTTTGTAGAGATCTTTGTCACTTTGCTGGTGGTGGCCAATGTGATCGGCATCATCTTGGAGTCCGTGCCGGAGATTCTTCATGCACACGCCGCCGCCTTTCATGCCTTTGACGTGTTCAGCGTGGCAGCGTTTTCTCTGGAATATGTGCTGCGCGTGTGGTCTGGCGGTTCCAAATACGATCTGCTCAAAGCCACGCCTGAAAACAGCCAGCCCAAAGGCAGTTGGGCTGGGCGCAAAGAGTACATCTTCAGCTTCTACGGCATCATAGATTTCGTCAGCACCGTGCCGTTTTACTTGCAACTCTTGTTCCCAGGCGCTGACCTGCGGGTGCTGCGCATGTTCCGTTTGCTGCGGATTTTCAAACTCTCGCGCTACAACAGCGCCTTTGAAGACATGGTGGCCGCAGTCAAGGCCGAGCGGGATTCATTTTCATCTGCGGTGTTTTTGCTGTTCATCAGTTGCATGTTGTTTTCTTCACTGATTTACATCGTCGAAGGCCATGCCCAACCAGAGGTGTTTCCGTCCATTCCCGCAGCCATGCATTGGTTCTCGGTCACCATCATTTCGGGTTGGGGCAACGTCGACCCTGTGACTTACTTTGGCACGGTTTTGGTGATCTTCACGCAAATTTTGTCGATTGCGCTGGCC
>JBILIR010000159.1:0-4539 GCA_044368955.1 Limnohabitans sp. | reverse complement strand
CGGATGGCCCAGCCAATGTCGTTGCCGGCCAAGTCACCCATGCGGAAGGGGCCCATGGCGAAACCAAACTTCTCCACCGCTTTGTCGACTTGTTGGGGCGTGCAACCTTCTTCGATCAAGAAACCGGCTTGGCGGCTGTACTGTTCGATCATGCGGTTGCCGATGAAGCCATCGCACACGCCAGACACCACGGCGGTTTTCTTGATCTTTTTGGCCACGCCCATGACGGTGGCCATCACGTCTTTGCCCGTGGCCGAGCCGCGCACCACTTCCAAGAGCTTCATCACATTGGCGGGGCTGAAAAAATGCAAGCCCACCACATCTTGTGGCCGTTGGGTGAAAGCGGCAATCGCGTTGACATCCAAGGTGGAGGTGTTGGAGGCCAAAATCGCGCCGGGTTTCATCACCTCGTCGAGTTTTTTGAACACGGTTTCTTTGACGCCCATTTCTTCAAACACCGCTTCGATCACCAAGTCGGCGTCTTTCAAGTCGTCGTAATTCAAGGTGCTGGAGAGCAAGCCCATGCGCTGAGCCAGTTTGTCTTCCTTCAACTTGCCCTTTTTCACTTGGGCTTGGTAGTTTTTCTCGATGATGGCAAGGCCTTTATCCAAGGCCTCTTGCTTCATCTCCAAAATCTTGACTGGAATGCCAGCATTGAGGAAGTTCATGCTGATGCCGCCACCCATGGTGCCTGCACCAATGACGGCCACGCTTTTGATTTCACGCACAGGTGTATCGGAGGGCACATCGGCGATTTTGGTGGTGGCACGTTGCGCCACAAACAAATGGCGCAAAGCGCGGCATTCGGGGGTGAACATCAGGTTGGTGAAGATTTCGCGCTCGGCTTCCATGGCTTGGTCGAACTTCATCTTGGTGGCGTTTTGCACCGCTTCAATGCATTTGAGGGGCGCGGGGTATTTGCCCTTGGTCATGCCATTGACCATATTGGTGGTGAACTTGAAAAAAGCATCTGCGTTGGGGTGCTTGCAGGGCATGTCACGCACACGTGGCAAAGGTGAGGTGCCCACCACGCTTTTGGCAAAGGCGATGGCTTCGTCCATCAAGGTAGCCGCTGAAGTGGCCATCTGATCGAACAGTTTTTGGCCCGGGAGCATGGCCAGCATCTCGCTCTTGATGGGCTCACCGCTGACGATCATGTTCAGTGCTGGTTCAACGCCCAAGACACGTGGCAAGCGCTGTGTGCCACCAGCGCCAGGGATCAAGCCTAGCTTGACTTCAGGCAAAGCCACATCGGTGCCGGGGGCTGCAATGCGAAAGTGGCAACCCAGTGCCAACTCCAAGCCGCCGCCCATGGCCACCGTGTGAATCGCAGCCACCACCGGTTTGGTGGAGTTTTCAATTGCACTGATCAGGGTGAGCAAATGCGGTTCTTGAATAGCCTTGGGCGAGCCAAATTCTTTGATGTCAGCGCCGCCCGAGAAAGCCTTGCCTGCACCCGTGACCACCACGGCTTTGACCGCATCGTCAGCTATGGCTTTGCCAAGGCCTTGGATGAACGCTTGGCGGGTGGCCAAACCCAAGCCGTTGACGGGCGGGTTGTTCAAGGTAATCACGGCAACGTCGCCGTGGACTGCATAGTCAGCACTCATAGGAATTCCTTGTCAGAAACAGATGGGAAAGTAAAAAAGAACGATCGTACTATTTTATACCTCTAACCATTCCTTGCGGATGGCTGCGTCTGTCCGCAAGGCGTCAGGGGTGCCGTCAAACACCATGCTGCCGTGGCCCATGACCAAGGCGCGGTCGGAGATTTGCATGGCAATCGTGAGCTTTTGTTCAATTAACAAGACGGAGACGCCACGGTTGCGCAGTTCGCGTAAAAACTGCCCCACCAGCTCGACGATTTTGGGGGCCAAGCCCTCGGTCGGTTCATCGATGATGATGAGTTCGGGGTCGCCCATGAGGCTTCTGCACAGGGTCAGCATTTGCTGCTCGCCGCCGGACAACACACCGGCTTCGGTATGTTGACGTTCGCGCAAGCGTGGGAACAAGTTGTACATATCCTCGAAATCCCAACGACCTGTGGGCTGCTTGCCCTTCAAGCCCAGTAACAGGTTTTGGTGCACAGTGAGTTTGGGGAAGATGTCGCGGTTTTCAGGCACATAGCCCACCCCGAGGTGGGCGATCTCGAAGGGCTTGCGCCCCACGATTTGCTGGCCCAACCACTCGACACTGCCTTGGGCATCCACCAGTCCCATGATGGCTTTGGCGGTGGTGGAGCGCCCCGAGCCGTTACGACCCAACAACGCCACAATTTCGCCCTTGCCCACCGAAAAGCTCACGCCATGCAACACATGGCTTTTGCCGTAATAGGCATGGAGGTCTTTGACTTGCAACATTCAGTGGCCCTCTTGCAAACTGCCCAAATAGGCTTCTTGCACACGGGCGTTGGCGCGTACCTTGTCAGGTGTGTCAAACGCAATGATTTCGCCATAGACCAGCACAGCGATTTTGTCGGCCAAGCCAAACACTACGCCCATGTCGTGCTCCACCGCCAGCAAGGTTTTTCCTTGGGTGACTTCTTTGATGAGGCCAATGAAACGCTCGGTCTCGCTGTTGTTCATACCGGCCGTTGGTTCATCGAGCAACACCACCTCGGCGCCACCCGCCATGGTGATGCCGATTTCCAAAGCGCGTTGCTCTGCATAGGTGAGGTTCATGGCGAGCGTGTCGCGTTTGGCGCTCAAGCGAATGCGCTGCATCCAGTTCTCGGCCAATTCGTTGGCGTCTTTCAAATTACCCAAAAACGACCAAAAGCTGTAACGGTGACCCAAGCTCCACAACACCGCGCAGCGCAGGTTTTCAAACACGCTGAGTTTGGGAAAGATGTTGGTGATTTGGAAGCTGCGTGACAAGCCCATGCGGTTGATTTCAAACGGTTTGAGACCGTCGATGCGCTGCCCCTTGAGGCTGATGCTGCCTGAAGTAGGCGCGAAGCGTCCGCTGATGAGGTTGAACAAGGTGGACTTGCCCGCACCATTGGGGCCGATGATGGCAACCCGCTCGCCCGCCGCCACTTGCAGATCCACCCCACGGATGATTTCCGTCTTACCAAATTGTTTGGTCAAGCCCTGAAGCTCCAGCGAGTATGCGCTCATGAAGCCTCCTTGGCTTGTTGCGCGGCCGCGATCTCGGTTTGTATGTCGCTCCAAATCAGCGTAAAGCGGCGACGCACGGTCTCAAACACCAGCAAACCTATGGCCAGCAAAGCCAGTGAGATGCCCCATGTTGTTGCGCTGTCGGTGTTGAGAACCCAACCGGCAAAGGCGAGTTCAGGGCCGTTGGCGGCGTCGAGTTGCAGGTGGTAAATCATCTCCACCAAAGCACCTGCACCGGCCAACATCAAGCCCATGGCCACAGCCAAGCCAGCGTAGGACGGCAGCAAACGCTTCAATGCGCCGGTTTTGGCAATCCTGAGGTTCATCATGATCAAACCTGCAAAACCGCCAGGCGCATAAACCACCATGAACAAAAACACCAAGCCCAAATACAGCAACCACGCTTTGGTGATTTCAGACAGCAGCACAAAGGCCAGCACCATCAATATGCCGCCCAAGATAGGGCCAAAGAAGAAGGTGGCACCGCCTAAAAATGTGAACAGCAAATAAGACCCCGAGCGAGCAGGACCCACCACTTCGGCGGTGACAATTTCAAAATTGATGGCACCTAAGCCACCGGCAATGCCCGCAAAAAAGCCCGCAATGATGAAGGCGCGGTAACGGACTTGCTGGGTGTTGTAGCCCACAAACTCCACACGCTCGGGGTTGTCACGCACCGCGTTCAATATGCGACCCAAAGGCGTTTGGGTCAAGGCATAAAGCAAGGCAACCGACACAAAGGTGTAAAAAGCAATCAGGTAATAGACCTGCCGTTGCGGGCCAAAGGTGATGCCCATGAAAGCCTCGCCCACCACGCGGTTGGCAGACACACCCGCTTCGCCACCGAAAAATTCGGAGAACATCAGCGACATGGCAAACACCAACTCGGCCATACCCAGCGTGATCATGGAAAACGTGGTGCCCGATTTTTTGGTGGTCACATAGCCCAGCAAAATGGCGAACCCCATACCGGCCAGACCTCCCACCAAAGGTAAAACCACCACCGGCAGGTGCAGCGTGCCTTGCCCAATGGCATTGAGCGCATGGATGGCAAAGTAACTGCCCATGCCGCTGTAGACCGCATGGCCAAAGCTGAGCATTCCGCCCTGCCCCAGCAGCAAGTTGTAGGACAGGCAAGCAATGATGGCAATGCCCATTTGCGACAACATGGTTTGTGACAAGTTGCTGGTGAACACCCATGGGGCGACCAGCAACACCAGCGCAAAGCCCAACCACACACCATAACGAGACATTAGGTTTGACATACTCATGTGTCCCGTTTGCCCAGCAGACCGCGTGGGCGGAAAATCAAAATCAGCACCAGCATGAGGTAAGGCAGGATGGGTGCGACTTGCGATACCGTGAGTTTGATGAAGCTGTTGTTTTGCCAGTCGGCTGACAAGACAACACCCATGTCTTT
>JBILIR010000106.1:0-5692 GCA_044368955.1 Limnohabitans sp. | reverse complement strand
AAGCCACCAAAGCCAGTGCCAATGATGATGGCGCGGCGAGGTTGCTGAGGCACTTTGTAGTTACCTCTCTCGTCTGTCGCCCTGAATGCATTCATACAGCATCTCCTCGGTTTGGCACCACCACAGGCACTGGCAAATCGGGTGAAGCAGTTTCTCTAAGGTAGGGACTGCGCACCATGGCCCAGCTCCACAGTTTTTGCAAGGGCAGGGCAAACACCATTAACAAATGCTCAATGATGGCCAGACCCAGCAAGGAAGACAACAATACCCATGCGGCGTTGACCAAGACCAAACCGCTTTGTACTTCCCAAACCATCCAACCCCAGGCCAGACACGATGCCCCCATGGTGATGTAAAAACACCATGTGATGGGTGCTTGTTTGAAATAGCTGCCGATGTAGCGCAAGTGCACGGGTAAATACTGCTCGCCGACAAAAGGTACACCAAAAAACAAATTCAGCTTGGCGCTCACGCGCATACACCACAGCAGCGCAAAAGTGCACAAGGCCATGTGGTTGGGTTGACCTTGTTGCATAACCAGCAAAAAACCAAAATTGATTAATAAGGCCAGTTCGTGGTGAAGCAAGACTTGAACAGATTGCACAAAGCGTTGTCGCAAACTCAAACCTTTATCGAGCACCACTCGCCTTGGACCGGTGAGCCAGCCGGTCAGAAACGCCATCTCATGCCAACTCCACATGGCGATGACGCTGACAAAACCAATGTAGGCATTCAAGACAGTGTGCGAACGCATACTGATGGAGGCCGTCCATAAACTCAAGCCCAGCAAAAAACTCAGTCCAAACATGCTCCAGCGAAAACTCGCCGGGGGTAAGCGCACCAGCCACAAAATTGCTCCCGTGCCCAGCCACCAACTGAACACAGAGAACATGGCTGCACCCAGAATGGACGAGAAGAAATCAGACATGCGAAGGCTGCTTTACCAAGCGGGTTGAACCCGTACTTGGGCAGGTAGATCATTGCGCTTGACGGGCAGGAAATACAGCCGACCAAAGGTCCAGACCGCAGCCAACGCGCTGCTGGCTTGACCGATCAAGCCCAGTACACCACCGCGTTCTTTGGCTTTGGCATTGGCAATCGACAGTTCAACCAAACGTTCCATGCAGGCACGGAAGGTGGGGTGGTCGATGTCAACTTCCACAGGAAAGACTTGTCGTGCAATTTCAGAAGTGATGCGAAACACCTCGTAGTCGTACTCGGTGGATTTGAAACCCATGGCCTCGTGTAGCAGTGGGCGGGTATGGTCGCGTACATACATGGTGGCATACACCGCCAAAATGAAGAACCTGATCCACCACAAATTCACGCCGCGCAGCAATTCGGGCTGTGAGCGCATGATCAATGCAAAAGATTCGCCATGACGGAACTCGTCATTGCACCAGCGCTCAAACCAACGAAAGATCGGGTGAAAGCGTTTATCGGGGTGACGTTCAAGTTGGCGAAAGATGGTGATGTAGCGGGCGTAGCCAATTTTCTCGGACAAGTAGGTCGCATAAAAAATATATTTGGGCTTGAAGAAGGTATAAGCCTTGGTGCGTTTGAGTTGCCCCAAATCGATGCCCAAATCAAAGTCTTTGAGCGACTGATTGATAAAGCCGGCATGGCGAGACTCATCTCGTGCCATATACGTCATCAGTTGTTTTATATCAGGGTTATCAATGTTTTTGCGAATTTCGTTGTACAAAATGCAGCCAGAAAATTCCGAGGTGAGTGAGCTGATGAGGAAGTCCAAAAACTCTTGACGCATTTCGGGCGAGAGTTGTGGCATCAGGGTTTTGACTTCCTCGGCAAATTGAGAATCGCGTTGAAAGTGATCATGGTTGTTGTCACCTTCGTACTCTTTCATCATGACGTCCCATTCGGTACGCACAGACTCTATGTTCAAGCGGTCCATGGCTTTGAAGTCGGTGGTGTAAAAGCGTGGGCTCAGCACGGTGTTGCGTACCGCTTTGGCATTGGCGTCGGCAGCGCTCTCCACACTGCCGATCAGCAGTTCTACGTGGTCGAAATCCAAAGAAGCGGTGGTGGTCATGGTTTACTCCTGAGAGGCGGTGGTCATGGGACTTGCGGTGGGTTGCAACATGGCAAAAGACGCCATATTGGTCGGGCCAAAAGATTCGAGGTTGATGCGATGTCCGGTGGCGGGGTCGAGCAGGGTCAGTCGGCCATCGGTGTGGCCGATGAGTTCAAACGTGGGGCCTGAGCCAATACCGCGTCGCATACGTTCGCGAGACAGTGTGCGCAAGATGCCCCGCACAAACCCTTGCTCGCCCACATAACGTGTAATTTCCACGGTGGATTTCCCATCCATCACGGCCACATCGCCATTGGGGCGGTCTTCAAAGCGCAGCGTTCGTTGCCAGTTGATGGGGCTTTGGTCTTGTGGGATTTCCATGCCTTGGCCACGCAACAACGCAACGACCAAAAAAACGCTGGATAAAAAACCAACAAATATCCAGCCTGTCAGGGCATGGCGTCCGGGCAATCCGTTGTTGGCGAGGGTCGAGTTCATGCGGCAATTTCAGGCGACGATGTCGCAGGAATGTTGTGTACCGATGGTGGAACGATGTCTCCCAACATGACAGGCATATGGGGATTGGCTTCTTGCCAAGCTTTCAAAACGCACTCGCCCACGGTGCTTACATCAGCAATACAGCGCAAACTGGGTTCGGGATGACGCAAGACCCAAGGACGTGCATGTGGCCAGAGGTTGAGCCAAGCGATATGGTCATTGCCAGCCAGTTTGAGTGCAATGTCGCCCGAACCATCGGGGTTGGTTTTGAGTGATGCAGCCGCCAACATGCGCAAAGGCAAATTGAAGGTAAGTGTCAGCACAATGCCAATGCGCATAACCACGCGCTTGTTGGTGAGGGTGTAGAGGGCTGTGCGCGCAGTCAACCACGCCATCAGGCTGAGAATGCCCAGCGAGATGACGCTGAGCAAAAAGCTCAGCAGCAGCGGTTTGAAGAGATTGCGCTCGGGTTCACCCAACAGGTAGGTGGCTTGCAGCAGCATCATGGCAGCGAAATACCAAGCCAAGGTGCGCACATGAAAGACATGCAGTGCCACCAGTCGCCACTGCGGTGCGCCTTGCCACAAAAGACGTTCGTCAGCGGGCAATTGCTCGGGCAGCCCAGGGGCTGCCTCGAACTCGTGTTCGTGGTGAGGATTGACGTTCAAAACAGTGGCTCCTGACGTTCGGGTGTGGCGTACAAAGTGCCAGCACCGTAATAGGCGGTAATTTTTTCTTCTTCAAGCAAGGTGATTTGTTCCATGCTTTTGGTTTTGGGCACATTCGCAAACTGCGATGCCAGTACGGCACCCACAAAAACACCGCTGGACTTGATGCGTGAAAAGGTCATGGGCAAGAGAACGCTTCCACCACTCTTCAAGTCCACTTCCAAATAACGGAACATCATTTCAGCGCGGTCGACCCAAAGGTCTTTGACAGTACCAGCCAGTTGCTTGTCAGCGCCATAGACGGGCAAACCACGCGGGTCAACGTCGGGTGACATAACGCCGTGGTCGTCGGCAATGCGCAAAGGAACGATCTTGATATGGTTGCCGTGGTAGAGATCGGGTTCATCCGCACGGGCTGCCCAAGCGCCTGGTCCCACACCTGCTAACAAGGGATCGCCAACAGGCTCTAAGGGTGCGCCCAAAAAGCGGTGCGTGGGCTGAGCCGAGTAACTGCCGTCCACACGGTTGAAATCTGGCGCCAACACTTCACGGCCATCGGCCAGTTTGAATACTTTGGGCTCTGGCACTGGCCAACCCACCTGAACCGGGCCACCTTCAGCACGGCCATTGTCCAAGGGATAGCCCTCGCGGTGGTTTTCACGCAAGAGGTAATAAATCAAACCCGCAAAAAATGCCCAAAACATGTACAGCACGATTTGTGCGACATCTACATACTGGGTAATAGCACCTGTTCCCATGGCAAGTCTCCTTGAAGTACGCTTAAAAAACCATTCAACCTGGCAGTTCTGCCAGACCCAACCCTGCAGACCTTGGGGGCAATGTCGGCCGACGGCTGACCAAGGGCCCCAAAGCAACCAACACCACAAACATCATGACCATCTCGGTCTGAAACACAAAGTTGTAGCCCGTGACATCGGAGACGAGGACTTCGCCTAGAAGGCCCTGCGTGGCCATCTCACCCACGACATCGCGGGCAACGCCGCCCAAAGCCATGGCCACGCCCGACGCAGTAGCTTGCACCGCGCCCCAGGCCCCTAAAACCATTCCAGCCTGTTCTGACTGCGTCATTTCCATGGCGGTGAGCAACATGCCCACAGAGAACAAGCCACCGCCAAAACCGATCAAGGCGGCACCTGTTTGAAACATCAGCGCAGACCCTAAGGGTGCTGAAAAAATGACACAAGCAAAAGCGGGTAAACCTAGCAAAGCACCAATGGCTGCAAGTCGCACCGCATCAATGTTTCTTAAAAAGCGGGAAGACAAGGCAAAAGCAAGCAAAGCACCGCCTGCGCTCAAAGCTGTAAGTCCACTGGTCATGCCCACATCCAAGCCCAAGACCTGTCCGCCATAAGGTTCAAGGACGATGTCTTGCATGCTGAATGCAGCCGAGCCCAAACCCACCGTCCACAAAAAACGCTTCATATGCGGCACGGCAATAAAAGCTTTCCAATTGTGGGAAAAACCATTGGGCTGGCGAGCGCCACGCTTGGCACCCCGCGCTTCTTGTTTCCAAAGTGAAATAAGGTTGATGAAAATCACCAACGCCGCGCAACCTTGCACCACTTGAATCAAGCGGACCGGTGAAAAGTTGACCAACAAAACGCTCAGCAAGGTACTGCCTGCTATCAAACCCACCAAGAGCATGGCGTAGAGCAAAGCCACCACGCGGGGGCGTTTGTCGTTGGGGCAGACGTCGGTTGCCAGCGCTAAACCAGCCGTCTGTGTGATTTGTATCCCCGCCCCCACAACCAAAAATGCCAAGATCGCGCCCAAACGACCCACCAACACATAGCCTTCACGGGGTTCGCTGAGGTTCATCAACGCAAATGGCATGATGGCCAAACCACCAAACATCAACAAACTGCCCATCCACATATAGGGAATACGCCGCAAGCCCAAGGCTGAGGGGTGGGTGTCGCTGCGGTAGCCAATCAGGGCTCGCAGCGGTGCAAATACCAAGGGCAAGGCCACCGAAATTGCTACCCATGCTGCTGGAATTTCTAACTCCACAATCATGACGCGGTTCAAGGTGCCCACCAACAGCGCCATGGTGATGCCAATCGAGAGTTGGAACATGGCCAAACGAAACATACGTCCCAGCGGCAGTTCGGGCGACGCCGCATCGGCGAAGGGAACGTACTGCATCATGATGGATTGCATCCATGCGGGGGGACGAAAGGCCAATTTCATTTGCGCTTCCACTCCCACGCTTGCGAGGTGTAAAACCCGCTGGAGACACGCTGCATGTGGCCAGGCCACCAGCCGTGCTCACGCACCGCCCGTTCGATGTACACGTGCAAAGTGGTTTTGCGAATTGGGGCCAATTGTGGCGAGCGGTCGCTGCGCGGGAACAAGCGACCCATGGCATGGGCCACGGCCAACAGCGGCGAGTGCGGTGCAAAGGTGAACAGCACCGAATGGCGGGTGCGCTTGGTCAAGGACTCCACTGCGTTGGCAATGGTTTGGGTGT
>JBILIR010000105.1:0-5694 GCA_044368955.1 Limnohabitans sp. | reverse complement strand
AGCCACCGGAATTCCAGCATCCGAGCGTCCGTCTGGCCTTTGCGATCGGCCACCAAGCGCCAATACTTTTGCTCCAAGGGTTTGAGTTCTGCCAAGCGCAGAGCATCTCGGGCGGGGTCGGCTCGCACTTTGTCCAGCCGCAGGGTGATGGCTTTGAGGTACCTCGCAAAGTGCTGCAACTGCGGCCACGGGGTGGCGGCCATGAAGTTTTTGGGCAACAAGCGTTGCAGCTGCTGGGTACAGTCTGCCGTCGCGTCTGAGGCGTTTTTGGTGTCCTTTATTTTTCGAGTGGCCGCGCCAAACTCCAGCAAAACGCCGCCAGCCAACCTTGCCACCTCGTTGGCAATCAGCGTCAATCGTCCCCGTCCCTCGTCCACGCGGCGTTTGAAGCTGGCCTCGTCGTTGGGCAAAGGCTCTAGCAAAAAGGCGCGGTCCAGCGCCACGTCCAATATCTGCTGCTTCAGTTCTTCCGATGTGCCAAGGCTCATGTAGGCCACCGACATTTTTTGCAGGTCGGGGATGTTTTTTTCTAGGTACTTCAGCGCATCTTTGATTTGCAGCGCAAACAGCCTGCGCAGTCCGGCGCGGTGCTTGGTAGCGGCCACGTCGGGCTCGTCAAACACCTCGATGCTCACGCCGTCTCCCATGTCCACCAAAGCGGGAAAACCGATCAAGGATTGGCCGCTTTTGCTGATTTCCATGAGTTCGGGCAATTCGCCGAAGGACCAGGTGGATTGCTTCACTGCGCTCGCAATGACGCCTTTTGTCACTGCGAGGCCGTAGGCCGTGGCAGTCTCGGATTGCTTCGCTGCGCTCGCAATGACGTTCCCCGCAATGACGGGCGCGGTCACAGCAGGTCGCAGTTGAGCCAAGGCCTGAAACGCACCCCGCGCTTGGCTGCCCAACTCGGCTTTGAGGGCACCAAGGTTTCTGCCCTGCCCCAGCTGACGCCCATGTTCATCCACCACTTTGAAGTTCATGAAAAAGTGGGCGCTGAGCATCTCCAACTTAAAGTCGGTGCGCTTCACATCCAAACTGGTTTCGTCGCGTACCTTTTTCAGCAGCACGTCGGTCAAGCCGCCCGAGCCAAACACCTCGGGGGCAGCCAATTCATCGGCCAATCGTTTAGCGCTGTCGGGCAACGGCACAAAGCGGCTACGGGGTCGCTGCGGCAAGCTTTTCAAGAGCGCCTGAATTTTGTCTTTCAACATGCCAGGCACCAGCCACTCGGCGCGGTCAACGCTGACCTGATTCAGCACAAACAAGGGTACGGTCACCGTGATGCCATCTTTGGCGTCACCTGGGTCATGCAAGTAAGTGGCTTGGCAGTCGGTGCCGCCCAAGCGGACCATCTTTGGAAAAGCTTGCGCGGTGATGCCCACCGCCTCGTGGCGCATCAAGCTTTCGCGGGTCATTAAGAGCGGCTCGGTCTTGTCGCCTGCCGCGCTTCGGCGACGCAGTTCCTCGCGGTGCCAACGCTCCAGCGTTTTGCAGCTGCACACGTCCTCGGGCAAATGCTGTTCGTAAAACGCCTGAATCATGGCCTCGTCCACCAGCACGTCTTGGCGGCGCGATTTGTGTTCCAGCTCCATCACTTGGTTGATCAACTTTTTGTTGGCCGCCATGAAGGCCAAGGGCGTCTGCCACTGCGCCTCCACCAGTGCTTCGCGGATGAATATTTGCCGCGCCAGCACAGGGTCCGCTTTGGCAAACGGCACACGCCGTCCGCTGTAGATCACCAAGCCATACAGCGTGGCTCGCTCAAAAGCCACCACATCGCCATGCCGCGCTTCCCAGTGCGGGTCCAGCAGTTGCTTTTTCAGCAGGTGGGAACCCACTTGCTCCAGCCATGTGGGATCAATATTCGCAATGCCACGTCCAAATAGACGGGTGGTTTCCACCAGCTCGGCACACACCAGCCACTTGCCGGGCTTTTTGCGCAAATGCACGCCTGGGTGACGGTGGAACTTGATACCTCTCGCACCCAGGTAAATGTCTTCCTCGTCTTGCTTGCAGCCGATATTGCCCAACAAGCCGCTGAGCATGGCCAAGTGCAGTTGCTCGTAGCTTGCGGGTTTGTCGTTCATCACCCAGCGCTGCTCTTTCACCACCGTCAGCAGTTGGCTGTGCACATCGCGCCATTCGCGCCAACGGCGGATGTTGATGAAGTTTTGCCGCAGCAAGTTCTCGTGTTGGCGGTTGCTGAGTTTGTGGGTTGCGCTAGATTGCTTCGCTTCGCTCGCAATGACACCCTTCGTCATCGCAATGACACCCTTCGTCATCGCGAGGCCATCTTTCGTCATCGCGAGGTGCGAAGCACCGTGGCGATCCGGAGATTGCTTCGCTGCGCCAGATTGCTTCGCTTCGCTCGCAATGACGGTAGTTTGCTTCGCGGCGCTCGCAATGACATCTTTTGTCACTGCGAGGCCAGTAGCCGTGGCAGTCTGTCCTCCCCGCGAAGCCTGCAGCCAATCCCACAACCTCAAATAGCCGCTGAACTCGCTCTTGTCGTCCTTGAACTTGGCGTGGGCTTGGTCGGCCTGGGTTTGCGCAGCCATTGGCCGGTCCCGCACGTCTTGCACACTCAAAGCCGAGGCAATGATCAGCACCTCGTTCAAGCTCTGCTGCTCTCGCGCCGCCAAAATCATGCGGCCCACACGGGGGTCTAGGGGCAGCTTGGACAGCTCTTGGCCGATGGAAGTCAAGCTGTTGTCGTCAAGAACAGCGCCCAATTCATTGAGCAGCTGAAACCCGTCAGAGATAGCCTTGGGCCGAGGGGCCTCCAAAAAAGGAAAGTCCGCCACATCGCCCAAGCGCAGCGACATCATGCGCAGAATGACACCCGCCAAGGAGCTGCGCAAAATTTCTGGCTCAGTGAATTTAGGCCGGCCGTTGAAGTCTTTCTCATCGTACAGGCGTATGCAAATGCCATCGGCCACACGACCGCAACGCCCCGCCCGTTGGTTGGCCGCAGCTTGGCTGATGGGCTCCACCAATAACTGTTCCACTTTGCTTCGGAAGCTGTAGCGCTTGACCCTGGCCATTCCCGCATCTACCACATAGCGAATGCCTGGCACGGTGAGAGAGGTTTCGGCCACATTGGTGGCCAGCACGATGCGGGGGGCGCCACCCGTCTCAAACACCCGCTCTTGCTCGGCTTGGGACAACCGAGCAAAGAGCGGCAACACCTCCACATGGCGGGTGTAGGCGTTGTGCGCCAAGTGGCCGCGAAGGTGTTCGGCGGCGTCACGAATTTCCCGCTCACCCGGCAAAAACACCAAGATGTCGCCGCGCGGTGCGCCGGTCCACAACTCGTCCACGGCGTCCGAGATGGCGTTGCCCAAGTCGTGTTCGCGGCTTTCTTCCCAAGGGCGGTAGCGCATTTCCACCGGAAAGGTGCGACCCGACACCATCAACACAGGTGCTGGGCCATGGCGGCTGGCGAAATGTTGGGCAAAGCGGTCGGCGTCGATAGTGGCCGAGGTGATGATGATCTTCAGGTCGGGGCGACGCGGCAGTATTTGCTTCAAATAGCCCAGCAAAAAATCGATGTTCAGGCTGCGCTCATGCGCCTCGTCAATGATGAGGGTGTCATAGGCCTGCAAGAGCGGGTCGGTTTGCGTCTCGGCCAGCAAAATGCCGTCGGTCATCAGCTTGACCGATGCATCTCGCGACAGCTTGTCTTGGAAGCGCACCTTGAAACCCACCACCTCGCCCAGCGGGGTTTTCAGCTCCTCGGCGATGCGCTTGGCGACCGAGGTCGCGGCAATGCGGCGCGGTTGGGTGTGGCCAATGATTTTCTTGCCACCTCGCCCCAGCGCCAAGGCCATTTTGGGCAGCTGGGTGGTTTTGCCCGAGCCAGTTTCGCCGCAGACGATGACCACCTGATGCGCCTCGATGGCCGCCATGATCTCTTCGCGCCGCTCGCTGACCGGCAGGTTGTCGGGAAAGTCAATAGACAGGGGGCTAGGTGGGTTCACTGCGGAATTATCCCATGGCACACTTTCACGTGCTACACTTGTTTATGTGAACCTGTGTTGAAGGAACCTCTGCATGGCCAATCTCACCATTTCTTTAGATGAAAACCTCATCAAACAAGCCCGCATCAAGGCAATTCAAGAAGGCACATCACTCAGCGCCAAAGTGCGCGAAATGCTGGCCGCCTATGTGCGGCAAGACCTGCCCACTGCGCCGGCGGTCATCCCCAAACTGCCTGTTTCCCAATCTACAGGCGGTCTGATGCCAGGAATCGACCCCAGCAGCAACCGTTCCTTCTATGAAGCCATGGATGCCGACATGGACATCCTCAAACTCAGATGACACCCGATGCGAACGTGTTGGTTTCGGCATTCCGCCCAGACCACCCCCACCACCAGCCAGCACAAAAATGGTTAGATGAGGCAGTGCGACAGGCTGCCAACGGTCAAGCAAGTTTCTCACTCATGGGTATGGTGGTGACTGGCTTCATGCGTATCACCAGCAACCCCAAAATTTTCAAACAAACCGACCCCTTGGCGGATGTGTGCGGCTTCATCGACAGCTTGCTAAGCTGTCCAGGCGTGCAGTTTCAGCAACTGTCTTCCTCTTGGCCCACCATGCGCCAACTGTGTCTGACGCAACAGATCAAGGGTGATCTGATCTCCGATGCGTGGATCGCCGCCACAGTCATGCAATCTGGTGAGACACTCTGCACATTCGATCGCGACTTCACGCGACTGCTGCCCTCAGACCAATTGATTCTGCTCAAGCCTTAACGACACCCATCCATGTCCACTGTCTTCAATTTCACTTTCGTTCCTTGGTTCCGCTCGGTCGCGCCCTACATCCATATGCATCGAGGCAAAACCTTTGTGGTGGCCATCGCCGGTGAGGCCATTGCTGCGGGCAAATTGCCCAGCTTGGTGCAAGACTTGGCGCTGATCCAAAGCATGGGCGTTAAGGTCGTGTTGGTTCACGGTTTTAGGCCACAGGTGAATGAGCAACTGCTGGCCAAAGGCCATGCGCCTAAATACTCGCACGGTATGCGCATCACCGACAGCGTTGCACTGGACTGCGCCCAAGAGGCTGCCGGTCAACTGCGCTATGAAATCGAAGCCGCCTTTAGCCAAGGTTTACCCAACACGCCCATGGCGGGTGCCACGATTCGTGTGATCTCGGGTAACTTCATCACCGCCAAACCTGTGGGCATTGTGGACGGCGTGGATTTCCAACACTCAGGCTTGGTTCGCAAGGTGGATGTCGCTGGCATTGTGCAAACCTTGAATATGGGTTCCATGGTGTTGCTCTCGCCGTTTGGGTTTTCGCCCACCGGCGAAGCCTTCAACTTGACCATGGAAGAAGTCGCTACCTCCGTGGCCACAGCGCTTCATGCGGACAAGCTGATTTTTGTCACCGAGGTGCCTGGCATTCGGCTCAAACCCACCGAACCTGCTGGCGACGACAACCCCATCGACACCGAAATGCCTTTGGACGAGGCCGAAAAACTGCTGGCCCGACTGCCCATGGCAACCCAACCCACCGACATCGGTTTTTATTTGCAGCATTGCGTGAAGGCTTGTAAATCAGGTGTGGATCGTAGCCACATCTTGCCGTTTGCGGTGGATGGTGTGTTATTGCTAGAGGTCTATGTGCATGACGGCATTGGCACCATGGTGGTGGACGAACGGCTTGAGAGTTTGCGTGAAGCCACCTCAG
>JBILIR010000104.1:0-5726 GCA_044368955.1 Limnohabitans sp. | reverse complement strand
TTTGGGTACCGACGGTATCGGCTTGAGAAGAGGCGATAGAGGCATCTGACTTATTGCCAGCGTTGGGAGAATTCGAGGCAACAGATTTTCGATTGTTGAGCAGGCCATTGATAGCTTGGTTGACTTTCGCGGTGTAGGCCGTCCCTAGCCACAGGGGTGCATTGTTATTGATCGCATCCAATTCAGCCGCTGGGCAGTTACTTTTGCCGAACTTTGAGAGCCATGAAAGGGCGTTTGTCTCACGAGCTTCCACATCATTGATGGTGTAGGTCAAGGCTTTAAAGTCACTTGAAAGACAAAAAGATGCCAAATTTTTGTCTTGGGCATTCACAAAATGGTTTTCGGAAAAAGCAAGGCTGAGCAAGACGATCCAAACGCCAGTAGCAAAATAACGGAAAGAATATTTAAGAAATAAAGGCATGAATCAAATAAAAAAGCCCAGCAAAAAATTATTTCTTGCTAGCTGCACTGCCTCTTGGCTTGTCTACTGCTTTTTCAAGATCCTCAGCAGAAGCTTTTTTTACTTTGTAAAGGGTTTCAATAGAAGAACTGATGACGGGGGTATTCGAAGTACCCAACCAAACCGCTTGGTTCATCAAAATCTGTTCAATTTGATCGAGAGGGCAAGATTTACCATACTTAGTTAGCCACTCTTTTGCGCGTTCTTCTCTGAGTTGCGCGTCATTCGTGGTGTAAGCCAAGGCCTTGAAATCTGTGGCCGCGCAGACCAAAGCGGCTGGCGCAGGAGCTGGCGCATTTTTGTTTTGCGCTGAAGCACAATTAACAGTAAAGCCACCAGAAAACAAAAAAAAGCACAACCAAAATCGGTTGAGGGAAAGGCCAAATGAAGACGGTGTAGACATAAAGGCGATTCTATAGAGCAGAAATGATTTTCAGTAGAAAAATTATGCAGAGGAATTCATTAATCTATAACAAACTGAGAGGCATTTTTGCCTTTGAAAGGTGCGAAAAGGCTTTGATGCGTTTCATATCTGCTTCTAAATCGCCTGTTGGTAAAAGTGCTGGACCAAGCCCCGAGGTTTTGCTGCCAAAGTCTAAAAATCCCAACACGATGGGCACTTGCGCTTCAAGTGCAATGTAATAAAAGCCAGTCTTCCAATGCCGCGACTGTGCGCGGGTGCCTTCTGGGGGAACCACCAAATGCAATTCGCCATCTGCATCGCGCAAGGTATGCGCAGAAGCTGACACCATGTTGGTGGACTGTGATCGGTCAACAGCAATGCCACCCAACCATTGCATCAACCCTTGAAATGGGAAGCGAAAGATTTGAATTTTCCCCATCCAATGGATATTCAAATCAAGCGCAAAAGCCACCATCAGTGTGTAAGGCAAATCCCAGTTGCTTGTATGCGGTGCAGCAATCACAACGCTCTTGGGTGTATTGGTAGGCATTTGGCCTACCAATGTCCAGCCTGCCAAGCGTAAAACCAAGATGGAAAACCTTTTGAGTAAAGGGCTAAGCACTGGCGTGGTAAAAATCGTCAAACGCATACAACATCTTGAAAAAATAATGACCCAACCATACCATCAGTCCCATGGGAAAAGACGCTAAATCAATCGGTGTTTGCCGAATGGCTATTGCACTGATAGGCCTATGCTTGACAGGATTGTCTTTCGCTCAAAGCCTTCCAATTCCCACTTCGCAAATAGATGCAAAGCTGACAGAAAAAATATGGGAGTTCATCAAACTTGAAACCCATGCGCCCGCAGATTTACCCTTGCCGCCCATCCTGTTTGATGAAAATATTCCTAAAGAAGCGAGGATGGTGTTTCAATTCCCCAGCGAAGATGCGCCGCAAAACACCATGCAAATTTCCATAGGAACCGCTGGAACACGACTTTGGAAACAGGAAATGTTTTTATGGGCCTTAGGGCACGAATTGACCCATTACGCGCTTTTGATGCGGGAAAATGAATGGCAACAAAAGACGGTGTATGTGAACAACATACGCCATCATTGCAATATGGAGTTCATGCGTATTACGCGCGACATCGTTGAAATTATTTGGGAGCAGTACCAAAGTGTTGCTGCTCGGATGCGCATGTACAGCGAGGTCTATAAAAGCTGTAACCGCCAACCTTTTCAATAGCCAAGTTACTTGGGTTGAACGCACACAGATTGTTTGCCCGGGACACAGGTACCAGTACAAATGGCTTGCCCTATGTAGTTCAATGTTGTGCGGCCATCGGGTTGGTTAGAGCAGACCACGGCTCCATTGGTCATATTGATGCATTTACCCACACCGCAAAATACTTCGCCATTGGGTCTTTGCCCTATACCGCCTTGCTCAGGCGCACACCACACATTGCCTTCACTGTCCTTTTTGCAGTTGCTGTCTTCAGCCGACCAAACAGAAGGATATGAAACAGACAAAAATAAACCAATGAACAATTGCAGAAAAATGGGTGGCATACAAACTTTCATTTAGCGCGACATCACTTTGACGCGGATGGTTTCAACAGGAAAGTTGTGGGAACGCAAATGGGCTGACAAAGCAGGAACCAGTTGACGCAGTTTTGCGCCCGCAGCATTGTGGGGAACTAGTAGACACCAGCCCTGCGCATCCAAGGGGCCGGCTTTCACAATCCCCGACAAACCCAAGGGCAAAAGCGCTTGGATGGATGCCAGACAGGCTTGCGATTGTTGACTGATCTGCATCAGCGAGGACAAGGTGGCGGACTGCGCCATGGCTGATTGAACAGGGGTTGCAGATCGAGATTTAGGGGTATTGGCAGCAGACATGCCCCAATTATGTCGTGCTTGTCCCAGGGGTTAAAATTCAGCCTTATTCATAAGGAATGTACGAATATGTACCGCTGGCATGGCATTTAATCTTCTGACCCAGATATTCGGCAGTCGTAACGATCGGCTGCTCAAACAATTTCGCAAAACCCTAGAGCGTATCAATGGGCTAGAGGCCGGCTACGAGTCCTTGAGTGATGAGGCCCTGCGTCAAAAAACAAACGAATTTAAAGAACGGTTTGAGCAGGGCGAGACCTTGGACAGCCTATTGCCTGAGGCTTTTGCAGTTGTCAGGGAAGGCTCTAAGCGAGTCATGAAGATGCGTCACTTCGATGTGCAGATGATGGGCGGCATTGCCTTACACCAAGGCAAGATCGCCGAGATGCGCACCGGCGAGGGTAAAACCCTCACGGCTACGCTTGCTGTGTACCTGAATGCACTCAGTGGTAAAGGTGTGCATGTGGTGACGGTGAATGATTATTTGGCCAACCGTGATGCGCAATGGATGGGCCAGCTCTATCAATTTTTAGGTTTGAGCGTGGGCATCAACTTATCTCAGTTAAGCCGAGAAGAAAAGCAAGCCGCTTACCGCTCTGACATTACGTATGGCACCAACAACGAAT
The DNA here is from genome assembly GCA_044368955.1 of Limnohabitans sp. Classification (GTDB taxonomy): domain Bacteria; phylum Pseudomonadota; class Gammaproteobacteria; order Burkholderiales; family Burkholderiaceae_C; genus Limnohabitans. Next base: position 2,339 of record JBILIR010000104.1, on the reverse strand, counting down.
ATGGTTTCGATTATTTGCGCGACAACATGGTTTATGAAGCGCATGACCGAGTTCAGCGTGGCCTCAATTACGCTATTGTCGATGAAGTTGACTCCATTCTGATTGATGAAGCCCGAACACCACTCATCATCAGTGGACAAGCCGAAGACCACACCGTCACCTATGTGGCCATGAACAAAGTCGTTCCTTCCTTGACCCGTCAAGAAGGGGAATTAGATTTGCGCACAGGCGAGGGCGTCACCAAGCCCGGGGACTTCACCCTAGACGAAAAATCGCATCAGGTGTACTTGACTGAACTGGGTCATGAAAAAGCGGAGAAAGTGCTCTCTGAGATGGGCTTGTTGCCCGAGGGAGCGTCTTTGTATGACCCCATGCATATTGGCTTGGTACACCATTTGTATGCAGCACTGCGTGCCCAGCATCTCTACCACCGCGATCAACATTACGTGAACCAAAACGGCGAGATTGTCATCGTTGATGAGTTCACTGGCCGACTGATGTCAGGCCGACGCTGGAGCGATGGTTTGCACCAAGCGGTTGAAGCCAAAGAGGGTGTGACGATTCAGGCTGAAAACCAAACCATGGCCTCCATCACCTTTCAAAATTATTTCCGTTTGTATGGGAAATTGTCTGGCATGACGGGAACGGCCGACACAGAGGCCTATGAGTTTCAAGAAATTTATGGCCTAGAGACCGTCATCATTCCGCCCAATAAAGTTAGCAAGCGCGATGACCAACTCGACAGGGTTTACAAAACCACCGAAGAAAAATACAACGCAGCCATAGAAGACATTCGTGAGTGTCATGGCAGAGGGCAACCCGTTTTGGTGGGTACAACCTCTATTGAATTGTCCGAGTTGCTTGCAGGCATGCTTGTCAGTGCTGGGCTGCCACATCAGGTTCTCAATGCCAAACAGCACGCCAAAGAAGCCGATATCGTGGCGCAAGCGGGGGCCTTGGGCTCCATCACCATTGCGACCAATATGGCGGGGCGTGGAACGGATATTGTTCTTGGTGGCAATATTGAAAAAAGCGTTTCCATCATTGAGGCCGATGAGGCTTTGAGTGAAGACGAAAAAACCAAAAAAATCCAAGAGATTCGCATCGCGTGGCAAACAGACCATGAAAAGGTCAAGTCCTTAGGGGGCTTGCGCATCATTGCGACTGAGCGACATGAGTCTCGACGCATTGATAACCAGCTCAGAGGTCGCTCTGGGCGACAAGGCGACCCCGGTTCATCGCGTTTTTACCTCAGCCTAGACGATTCGCTGATGCGTATTTTTGCCGGTGAGCGCGTCAAAGCCATCATGGAGCGATTGCAAATGCCTGAGGGCGAAGCGATTGAAGCAGGCATGGTGACGCGCAGCATTGAGACTGCGCAGCGCAAGGTGGAAGCCCGTAATTTCGATATTCGCAAGCAACTGCTGGAATACGACGATGTTTCCAATGACCAGCGTAAAGTCATTTACCAGCAGCGCAACGATATTTTGGACGCGCAAGATTTACGTTTCCAAATTCAAAGTTTGCGCGAAGGCTGCTTCACCGACTTGGTCCACCAATTTGTTCCACCTGAGTCTGTCGAAGAGCAATGGGACTTGCCTGGCTTAGAAAAAGCCTTGTTGAACGAGTGGCACTTGAGTGTGGCGCTTTCTCAGTTGGTCCAAGACGCGCAAGCCATCACAGATGAAGACATTGTCAAAACAGTCGTTGATGCCGCCAACCAACGATTTGATGAAAAGATCAACAAGGTAGGCGCAGAACAATTCACGCCCTTCATGCGGGCTGTGCTGCTGCAAAACATTGACAGCCATTGGCGTGAACATTTGTCCTCGCTGGACTATTTGCGCCAAGGCATCCATTTGCGCGGCTATGCCCAAAAACAGCCCAAGCAAGAGTACAAGCGAGAAGCTTTCGAGTTGTTTGGCCAACTCTTGGACATGGTGAAAAACGAGGTCACGCGTGTTTTGATGACGGTGCAAATTGAGTCGACTGAGCAAGTCCAACTTGCCGCTGATCAATTGGAAGAAAAGGCAGAGGCGATTTCCAACATCACTTATTCCGCCCCTGATGAGACGGGTGCTGCACATGTGTTTGCGGACAACGCGCAAGAAGCCCAAAATGCGATTCCTGCCGTGGGACGCAATGAGCCTTGCCCTTGTGGCAGTGGGAAAAAATACAAGCACTGCCACGGAAAGCTCGCCTGATCCATGCCTGTCAATCTAGTAGCCCCCCTTGCGGCCGATTTGTTGCCCGTACCTGGTATTGAGATAGGCACAAGCAGCGCAGGTGTGCGCAAAGCCAACCGCAAGGATGTCACGGTTTTTAAACTTGCTGTTGGT
>JBILIR010000103.1:0-5751 GCA_044368955.1 Limnohabitans sp. | reverse complement strand
ATGGTGCCAAACTGCACACGGGCGCGGTCTTGACGCAGGGCGTCGCGCAAGCGGTTTTCCACTTCGCGGCGGTTTTTCGACTCGTCCATGTCGATAAAGTCGATGACGATCAGGCCACCCAAATCGCGCAAACGCATTTGGCGTGCCACTTCATCGGCGGCCTCTAAGTTCGTGCGGGTGGCGGTTTCTTCGATATCGCCGCCTTTGATGGCACGCGCCGAGTTGACGTCCACCGACACCAAGGCCTCGGTGTGGTCAATCACGATGGCGCCGCCAGACGGCAGGTTGACCGTGCGGGCATAGGCCGATTCAATTTGATGCTCGATTTGAAAGCGCGAGAACAGCGGCGTTTCATCGCGGTAGCGTTTCACACGGGCGGCATGCTCGGGCATGACGTGGGCCATGAACTGCTGTGCTTGGTCGTAGATGTCATCGGTGTCGATCAAGATGTCGCCGATGTCGTTGTTGAAGTAGTCGCGGATGGCGCGGATCACCAAACTGGACTCTTGGTAAATCAGGAACGCACCTTTGACGCCACTGGCACCATCGATGGCGGTCCACAGTTTTAAGAGGTAGTTCAAGTCCCATTGCAACTCGGGGGCGCTTCTGCCAATTCCGGCGGTGCGGGCAATGATGGACATGCCGTTGGGGTATTCCAACTGGTCCATGGCTTCTTTGAGTTCTGCGCGATCGTCGCCCTCGATACGACGGCTGACGCCGCCACCACGGGGGTTGTTGGGCATGAGCACCACATAGCGACCTGCCAAGCTGATGAAGGTGGTCAGAGCCGCGCCTTTGTTGCCGCGCTCTTCTTTTTCCACCTGGATCAGCATTTCCTGACCCTCTTTGATCACATCTTGGATGCGGGCTTGGGAAGCCGACACATTGCCCGAGAAATACTGTTTGGAGATTTCTTTGAAAGGCAAAAAGCCGTGACGCTCTTCACCATAGTCGACGAAGCAAGCCTCTAGCGAGGGTTCGACGCGGGTGACCACGGCTTTGTAAATATTGCCTTTGCGCTGCTCGCGCCCTTCAATTTCGATTTCGTAGTCGAGGAGTTTTTGTCCGTCGACGATGGCCAAGCGGCGCTCTTCGGCCTGGGTGGCATTGATCAGCATCCGTTTCATGATGCGTTCCTTTTCATAGCATTACAACAACACAGGTCCATGTCGGACCAACGATGCCGCAAGCCAATGCTAGAAAAAGAAACGGGAAACCGGACAGCTACAGGATTCGGCGCATCAACGGCGCCGACGCTCCTGCGGGGGAGGGGTGGGCGTGATGCGAATGCGAACAGGCTGGGCTTGGGGCACCAGTGGGTTCGAGGGAAAGCGGGTGCGGGCTTGTGAAGCGCTCGTGCCTGACGCAGGCAAAAACCACGTCAAACAAAATTTCAACATAACCAACACCAGATTCATGCTCATCTATCTCGCTGTGATCCTCTGACGGTTTAACGCAAACCGGCAGCTGGGGTATTTCGTTTCAAGGTTTTCCAAGGCATCGGCTCGTCTTGTGGTGCAGGGCATACCGCAAAGGGCGGTTGGGCGTCCGGCGGCCACAATGGGCATCGACCTCTCAGTGCTGGTAGGACGTGCTCTAATCTCTTATTCAAATCAAGCACTTAGAACCTGGCACTGGTGAAGAACATTATAGACGCTGAAGCAAGTCCGGCCGCGGCCACCGTCCAGGCCCTGACGGTGGACGAGGAATCGGCCGGTCAACGCTTGGACAACTTCCTGATTCGCCACTTGAAGGGCGTGCCCAAAACCCATGTCTACCGCATTATTCGCACCGGCGAGGTGAGGGTCAACAAGGGCCGCGCCAGTGCAGAAACCCGAATCCAAGCTGGCGATGTGGTGCGTGTTCCCCCAGTTCGCGTGGCCACCCCCGACGCCGATGCGCCCCCTGTGCCTGGGCGGGAATTCCCCCTGTTGATGGAAGACGAGCACATGCTGGCTATCAACAAACCCGCTGGTGTCGCGGTGCATGGCGGCAGCGGCGTGAGTTTTGGCGTGATCGAGCAATTGCGCCAAGCCCGACCCGCGGCACGCATGTTGGAATTGGTGCATCGCTTAGACCGCGAAACCTCGGGCGTGCTGCTGGTTGCCAAAAAACGCAGCGCACTCACTCGCTTGCAAGACCAGTTCCGCGACCGCGAAACCGGCAAAACTTACCTTGCCTTGGTGCATGGCCAGTGGCCCTCTAATAAGAAAGTGATTGATCTGCCGCTTCAGCGCTATTTGTTGCCTGACGGTGTGGGTGAGGGCGAACGCCGCGTACGCATCGCGGCGCTGACAGACCCCGGTGCGCAACGTGCCATCACCTTGGTGCGTGTGGCACGGTTGGTGGGCGACTTCAGTTTGTTGGAAGTGACCATCAAAACAGGACGCACCCACCAAATTCGGGTGCATTTGGCTAGTCAGGGCTACCCCATCGTGGGCGACGACAAATACGGCGACTTCAGCTTGAACAAGCGCTTGGCGGCGCTAGGCTTAAAACGCATGTTCTTGCACGCTTGGCGGTTACAGTTCATCCATCCCAGCTTGGGCAAACCGCAGACCTTGCAAGCCGATTTGCCGCCCGAATTACAACAGTTTGTTGACCATGTCCAACCTCCAGCGCCCTCGCCAATTTGACTTGATCGCCTTCGATTGGGATGGCACCTTGTACGACTCCACGCAAATCATTGTTCGCTGCATACAAGCCGCGGTGACCGATGTCGGCGGACAAACCCCCACCCACGAACAAGCCGCTTATGTCATTGGCATGGCCTTGATGCCTGCCTTGGCCCACGCCGCCCCTGATGTCCCCAAAGAAAAATACCCTCAGCTTGGCGAGCGCTACCGCTACCACTACGCCATGCACCACAACGACTTGTCTTTGTTTGAAGGTGTCTTGCCTTTGCTTGAAGCGCTGCATGAGCGCCAGCATTTGTTGGCGGTGGCCACAGGCAAAAGCCGCAAAGGTTTGGATGAAGCCCTGCACCAAGTGGCGCTGCGCGGTATTTTTGATGCTTCGCGTACGGCGGATGAAACCGCTGGCAAACCCGATCCGCGCATGTTGCATGAACTGATGGCCGAATTGGGTGTGACACCTGAGCGCACCTTGATGATTGGCGACACCACCCACGATTTGCTCATGGCCAACAACGCCGGTTGCGCCAGTGTGGGTGTCAGCTATGGTGCCCACGGCAGCTCGGGTTTGGAAGATTTGCAGCCCCGCGTGGTGGTCCACAGCGTGGCAGAACTTCACACTTGGTTGCTGGCCCATGCCTGAACAACTGCCCCTGTGCAACAGCGCCGATCTGCGCGAAGGCGATGTGGCGGTGCCTTTTGATGTGCAGTATGCAGGGCAAACCTGCCGTGCATTTGCTGTCAGGTATGAAGGCCAGGTCCACGCTTACCTCAACCGTTGCAGTCATATCGCCATGGAGATGGATTACCAGCCTGACCGTTTTTTTGACCCCGATGGCCGCTGGCTGCTGTGCGCCACCCATGGCGCTACCTATGCGCCTGACACGGGGGACTGTGTGGGAGGTCCCTGCCGGGGCGGTTTGGTGAAAATTACCCTTTCAGAAGCCGATGGCGTGGTGCACTGGCATACTGAGCACAACTTAAAGCCTTTGGAATTTTGAACATGACTTCCGAAAACACGTCCCCCACGCCTGCCACTGATATCCCAGAAAAGCAGACCACTGATTCCTCTTGGGAACGCCAAACCTTGGAGCGACTGGTCATGGCGCAACTTGCCGAGCAACGTGTTGCAAGGCGTTGGCGCATTGGGTTTCGCTTTCTTTGGCTTGCTTTGGCTGGCGGGCTGTTTTGGTTTAGCACGCACCACAACAAGGCGGCCACCTCTGCCAATCCGTCCTCTCACACCGCTTTGATTGAAATCAAAGGGGAGATCGACAGTGAGGCCAATGCCAATGCCGACGCCATCATGACCTCGTTGCGCAGCGCCTTTGAGGATGAGGGCGCTCAAGCGATTGTGTTGCTGATCAATTCACCTGGCGGCAGCCCCGTGCAAGCGGGCATGATCAACGATGAAATCCGTCGCCTCAAAGCCTTGCACCAAAAGCCGGTGTATGCCGTGGTTGAGGAAACCTGCGCTTCTGCGGCTTACTACATCGCGGTGAGCGCTGACAAAATTTTTGTTGACAAGGCCAGCATCGTGGGCAGCATTGGCGTGTTGATGGACGGTTTTGGCTTCACTGGCCTCATGGACAAGGTCGGTGTTGAGCGTCGTTTATTGACTGCTGGCGAGAACAAGGGTTTTTTGGATCCGTTCACGCCGCAGTCCAAGCAACACCGTGCTTATGCGCAAAACGTGTTGGATGAAATTCACCAGCAGTTCATCAAGGTGGTGCGTCTAGGTCGGGGAGACCGCTTGAAAGAAACCAACGAAACCTTCAGTGGCCTGTTTTGGAGCGGGCAAAAATCTATTGAGCTGGGCTTGGCGGACGACTACGGAACGCTGGACAGCGTCGCTCGTGACGTGGTGAAAGCCGAAGACATTGTGGATTACACCCGCCAAGACAATGTGGCCGAACGCTTAGCTAAACGCTTTGGCGCGGCATTTGGCGAGGCGGTGGTCAAGGCGTCCTTGAACATCGTGCCGCATTTGCGCTGAGCACTTCTTATATCTCAAGGGCCAAAGGCAAACACCACGGGTGTGTGTTTATCCAGTGTCGTTTGAAGGCGCTTCCAATCTGCCACGCGCAAGCTTTGGATCTGCATTTGCGGCAAGGTGAGTCCACTGCACACTGCCAGTCGGGTGCTCTCTTTCAAGTTGCTTAGCAACGCGGCCAGCACTGCGGCATTGCGGTAGGGCGTTTCAATCATGATTTGGGTTTGACCGCTTTGTAATGCCAGCTTTTCAAGAGCGGCAAGGTGTTGGTTGCGTTGGGCGCTGTCTTGCGGTACATAGCCCACAAACGCAAACGATTGCCCATTGAGGCCGCTCGCAGCCAAAGCCAAAACCAAAGAGCAAGGGCCTACCAAAGGCACCACAGCCAAGCCCAAGTCGTGGGCGGCACGGACCAAGGAAGAGCCAGGGTCGGCCACAGCTGGCATACCTGCTTCGCTGAGCAAACCGATGTCGAAGCCTTGCAGCGCGGCTTGGAGCAAAGCTTTGGCATCCCAAGGGGTGCCGTGGTCGCCTTTTTTGTGCACTTCTCGGGGCAATTCAACAATGCTTTGCGCTTGCAAAGCGGTCGCAAGCGGCTTGTGCGCGTCAATGCGTTTAAGCAAAGCACGGGCAGACTTGGCGTTTTCACACACCCAATGCGACAAGCCCGCCGCGATTTCCATGGTGTGCAGAGGAAGCACCCAGTCCAGCGCCACTTGGGTGTCGCAATGAAAATCCAAAGGGGCGGGTACCAGGTACAGCGTGCCCAAACGTGCACCATCAGTCATACAAAGGTATTCCGGCAGCACGCAACATACGGCAGGTGAGTATCAGCGGCAGACCCACCAAGGCCGTGGGGTCATGGTTGTCGATGCGTTCTAGCAAAGCAATGCCCAGACCTTCGCTTTTGGCGCTGCCAGCGCAGTCATAAGGTTGCTCGGCCTGCAAATAAGCTTCGATAGCGTCGTCGCTGACATGGCGAAACTGCACTTTCACTTTGGCTAATTCGGTTTGTTCAAAGCCCGTTGCCAAGCAAACCACCGACACCGCGGTTTGGAAAACAACGGTTTGTCCGCGCATTTGCTGCAATTGCTTGACTGCATTGGCATGGTTGCCCGGTTTTCC
>JBILIR010000102.1:0-5781 GCA_044368955.1 Limnohabitans sp. | reverse complement strand
TGGCATCACCCGCACACCGATTGAGACCACCCTGCATGTGCCTGAAGTCTCATTCACCATGTTTTTTGACAATGTGGAAATGGGTCCCGAGTGTTTGGTGGGTGAGGAAGGCAAGGGCTTGCGCCATGTGTTTGCTGGCTTGAACCCAGAGCGGGTGTGTGCCGCTGCTATCAACAACGGCATTTCACGCTTTGCGATTGAAAAAGGTGCGCAGCAATCCAAAGACCGTTCGGTGTGGAGCACGCCCATTGGCGCACACCAAGGCATCGCCCATCCTTTGGCCAAAGCCTATATCGCGGTTCAGCAAGCACGCTTGATGACGGCACGTGCTGCGGCTTTGTCGGATGCTGGGTCTCCCGACGCGGGTGAAATCGCCAACATGGCGAAATTTGCAGCAGCAGATGCCTCGCTGGAGGCGCTTGACCAAGCGATACAAATCCATGGTGGCAATGGACTGGCCATGGAATATGGCTTGGCCGATTTGTGGTTCATTGCACGCTTGCACAAAACCGCACCGGTCAGCCGTGAAATGATTCTCAACTTTGTGGCGCAGCACAGCTTGGGCTTGCCTAAGAGCTATTGAGCCTGAAGCCATGAAGACCAGCTTTGCCGACATTCTTCGACAGCTTGCGACTAGCCGTGGGTCATCGCCTGCATTGACTTTCGAAGACCAGACATGGTCGTTTGCGCAATTGCACGAGATGAGTTCGCGCTCGGCCAATGCATTGAAGGCGGTAGGCGTGGGTCAAGGCGACCGCGTGGCATTGCTAACCAAAAACTGCGCCGAGTGTTTTGAGTTGATGTATGCCTGTAACAAGATTGGCGCCATCTTCACTGGCCTGAATTGGCGCTTGGCGCCCTCTGAGATTCAAGCCATCGTGCAAGACGCACAACCCAAGGTCATCATCGTCGCAGCAGGTGAAAAGGCTTTGCTCACAGACACCACCCGCAACCTTCCTTGTATTCGCCGCATTGTTGTGTTGGGTGACGACTTTGATGGCTGGCGCAATTCGGCCGCTGACAGCGACCCAGGCCATTCAGGTTCCCCCGATGAAGTTGCTTTGCTGCTTTACACCTCGGGCACCACAGGCTTACCCAAGGGCGTCATGCTGACCAACCAAGGCATGTCGTTCACGCCGCGTTTGGCGGCAGAGTCGTGGGGCATGGGGCCAGGCAGCGTGAATTTGGTGGCCATGCCCATGTTCCATATTGGTGGTTGTGGCTATGGTTCAAGCACCATGACCGTGGGCGGACACACCGTTTTGCTGCGCGAAGTCAATCCTGTGCGCATCATTGATCTGATTGCCAAGCACAAGGTCACCCATACTTTTTTGGTGCCCACCGTGGTTCAAGCCTTGCTGGAAGTGCCGCATGTCAAAGAGGCCGAGCTTGGCAGCATGGAATTACTGATGTATGGCGCAGCACCCATGGGGGACGTGTTGTTACGCAGGGCTATGGATGTTTTAGGGTGTCAATTCATGCAAGCCTATGGCATGACCGAAACTGCAGGCACGGTGGTGGTGTTGCCACCCACTGACCATGAACCCCAAGGGCCACGTGCTTCTCTTCTCAACTCTGTAGGCCGTGCATTGCCTTGGGTGGATATTCGGGTGGTAGACCCTCACACCATGAACGATATGCCCACAGGGCAGGTGGGTGAGATTTGGTTGCGCAGCGAGATGGTCATGCAAGGCTATTGGAGCAAGCCCCAAGATACCGCTGAAACATTGCTTGAAGGCGGTTGGTTGAGAACAGGCGACGCGGCTTATCTGGATGCCGATGGCTACATCTATCTCTTTGACCGATTCAAAGACCTCATTATTTCCGGCGGTGAAAACATTTACCCAGCGGAAATTGAAAACATCTTGAATGGCCACCCCGCTATTTTGGAAGTGGCCGTGATTGGCATACCCCATCCTAAGTGGGGCGAGTCGCCAAGAGCGGTGGTGGTCTTGCGCCAAGACATGCAAGCCACTGAGCAAGCATTGATCAATTACACCCGTGAGCATTTGGCGCATTACAAATGTCCCACCTCGGTGGTGTTCAGCGCTCAGTTACCCCGCAATGCTTCGGGCAAATTGCTCAAGCGTGAACTCCGACGGATTTACCTAGAGGAGCCATCGGCATGAGCAGCGCAAGCCTTGTCAGCAGCTCACCCGTGCAATTGATGCGCCGCTGGGCAGTGGACTATTTCAACAGCCATGACGCCTCGGTTGCCCATGAATTCATTGTGCCCAGCTATACCTTGGAGATTGGCGACTACACCTTTGCCGGCCGCGATGAGCAGTGGTTGCCGGCCGTGCAGCAACAAATGCAAGCCTTTCCTGGCATGGGGATGACGGTGCATCAACTGATTTGCTCGCATGACCGTGTGGCCACCTACTTCAGCGAACACGGCACCTCGGGTGGGCGTACCGCGGTGTGGTCGGGTGTGGGGATTTACCGCAGCAACGGCAGTCAGCTCACCGGCTGTGTGGCGCAAGAAGACTATATGACGCGGCAGCGTCAACTCAAAAGCGGCGTCACCGATCCTGTGGAGTCGCCTTCTCCCAACCCTTGGGATACCTTGGCACATACGCCTAACCCTGAGGCTGAAGCTGTGGTGCAGCAGTGGCTGTTGCACCCTTGGCCAAGTACCTTGCCTGCTATGCGGTGCGACGATGAACACATTACTGGCATACCTTTGAAGTTTGAAGTTGCAGCAGTTGAATTCAATGAGCTTTTTTCATCGGGTGAGTACGTGGCTTTTCATGCACGACAAACAGGTTTTTACCGTGGCGGTTTTGCGGGTTTGGAGGCTTGCGACAAACCCATGCTGCTCAACACCAATGGCATCGTGCATGTGCAAAACGGACGTGTGGTGTCTGGTCGTGTGATTCGTGACAGGTTGGGTTTGAAAGCCCGCTTACAAAAGGCTGCACCATGAGCGCTGAACCTACTGTGCGTGTAGAGCAAGAGGGCAAGCTGCTGGTCATCACGCTTTGCCGTCCCGCCATGCGTAATGCGATTGACCGCGCCACCTCACAAGCCTTGGCAGACGCCATGGACCGACTCGACAGCGATGACACGGTCACTGTGGGCATTTTGACGGGTGAGGGCGGGCATTTTTGCTCTGGCATGGACCTCAAAGCATTTGTAAAGGGCGAGCGTATCGAGTTGCCCGGCCGTGGTTTGGGGGGCATCATTGAAACACCGCCCAAGAAGCCGGTTATCGCTGCTGTCGAAGGTTTTGCTTTGGCCGGTGGTTTTGAAATTGCACTGGCTTGCGACCTGATCGTCGCAGCGGACAACGCGCAGTTTGGTTTGCCCGAGGTCAAGCGTGGCTTGATGGCTGGCTCGGGTGGGTTGCTGCGGTTGCCGCAAAGCATTCCTAGACAAATCGCCATGCAATATGCCCTCACAGGCGAGATGATGTCTGCGGCGCAAGCTCGCCAATGGGGCTTGGTCAACCTGCTGACTTTGCCGGGAGAAGCTCTCGGTGAAGCCAAGACCTTGGCCCACAAAATTGCGGCCAATGCCCCTTTGGCGGTCCGCGTCAGCAAACAAGTGGTGAGCGATTCCTTGCACTGGCCCGCTGATGAGCGTTGGCAACGGCAAAACGCCTTGCTTGAAATCATCATTCATTCAAATGACGCCAAAGAAGGTGCCACTGCCTTCAGTGAGAAGCGTCCTCCCCTGTGGACGGGCACCTGATGCACACCGCACTCGACCCCGACGTACAAGCACTGTTGGCTCGTGCCAAGGAGGCTGCATACCCAGCCTTTGAAGCCTTGACACCTGCACAATGCCGCAAAGCCTATGCCGCCAGTTGGGAGATCATGCAGTCTGCGGGTGGCGAGGTGGCTTCGGTGCGTGATATACAAATAGAGGCTGAGGCGCCCCTGACCTTGCGGGTTTACCGAGGTGCTCAAACCCAAGACACTGAAGTGTTGCCTTGCATGGTGTTCTTGCATGGCGGCGGTTGGGTGATTGGCAATTTGGAGAGCCACGACCGCATGTGCCGGCAACTGGCCAACACGGCGGGTATTTGCGTGGTGGCAGTGGACTACCGTTTGGCGCCAGAACACCCGTATCCGGCTGCCTTGCAAGATGCGGCTGCGGCTTTGCAATGGGTGGTGGCGAATGCAAATACCTTGCAGATTGACCCCCATGCGGTGGGTGTGGGTGGTGACAGTGCGGGGGGCAACTTGGCCGCTGTCTTGGCATTGATGTCGCGGGACGGTGATCTGCCAAAGCTGTGTTTTCAAGCCTTGCTCTACCCAGTGACCGATTTGACTTGCCAATTTCCCTCTTATGAGCGTGTCCGAAGTGACTTGCCCTTGACCTCATCGACCATGCGGTATTTCATTGAACACTACATTCCGTCTGGTATCGATAAAACCGATTGGCGCGTCTCTCCGCTGCATGCTTCTACATTGGCTGGCGTGGCTCCCGCCTTGGTGTTGACCGTGGCGCATGACCCTTTGTGTGATGAAGGCCGTGCCTATGCCCATCGATTGGATGAAGCAGGGGTGCGTGTGGCTGCATTGCATTTCAACGACCAGATGCATGGATTGCTCAGCCAAGGCCGGTTCATTCCCATGGCCAACACCGTTGCCGATCAGGTTTTCAGCTTGGTGGGTCAAGCCCTTCATCAAGCCCTAAAAATACATTCACAGGAGACAACATGACAATTCAATTTCAACCACACAAAACCAAGATTGCCCAACTGGGTTTGTTGCTGGCAGCTGCTTGCATGGGTTTGACCGCTTGGTCCCAAGATGCGCCGCAAGACGGCGTTTACAAAGACCGTATCGATTGGGGTGTGCTCATGGACATGAGCGGCCCAACATCCGCATCGCAAGGTATTTGGGTCAACGGTTTTCGCGACTACATGCGTCGCGTCAACGAAGGCGGGGGTGTCTTTGGTCGCAAGATCAACGTCTTGGCTGAAGACAACCGTTTCAATCCGGCTACCGACAAAATTGCGTTTGAAAAACTGGTCAGTCAAACCCCGGTGATTGCCATTTCTGGCATGGGAACCTCGGTATCGCAGGTTGCCTTGGCACCCACCATCAAGGCCGGCAAGGTACCGATTGTGGGTACCTACACGACCACCAAGGCGCTGTCTGAGCCAGTCACGCCCATGGTCTACAACGGTTTTTGCGGCTACAAGTCCATGGCTCAAGCAGGTGTGGGCTACCACGTTGACACACTCAAACTCAAAGCCCCCAAAGTGGTGACTTTGGCGATTGAAACTGCAGGCGGCAAGGAATACCACGACTATGTGGCAGAAGCCGTCGCCAAGTTTGGTGGTACTGCAACCCATTTGACGTTAAAAGTCACGGCAGTAGATGTCACGCCTCAAATTTTGGAAATCATGAAGATCAAGCCCGACTTCATCACCATTTACGGCGTTTCCAACACGGCGATTTTGACCATGAAGGCCTTGACCCAATATGGCTTGAACATACCCACCTTTGGCATCACCTACTTGGGTGCCCCGCAAATATTTCAAAGCATGGGCGCACAAGCTGCCGCCAACTACAAGTTCATCAGTTGCTTCACCCCTGGTGGCGTAGACCAAACGCCTGGCAACAAAGCCATGTCGACTTATGCCGACAGCAATGGGCGAGCCGACATGAAGCAAGACATCAACTATGTGGCAGGTTGGGTAACAGGACAAATGGCGACAGAGGCCTTGACCAAATTGGGCAAGAACCCCACACGTGCGCGTCTGATTGAATCCCTGTCCAAAGGCTTTACCGTTAACAGCCAAGGCTTGGCTGCTCCTTTTTCCTA
>JBILIR010000101.1:0-5783 GCA_044368955.1 Limnohabitans sp. | reverse complement strand
GTGGTGGCCGATGTTCAGTTGGGTGGTTACCAAAGAGAAAAAATTGAAATCCTTCCCAATGGCAAAAACTTTCGTGCCTATGTTCGCCTTAGCTATGCCACATCGGATTTGAGGCGCATCATGACCAAAGAAATTCAAAAGAACGAGGTGCTCAATACCAAAATTCGACGCACCAAGGCCTTTGAAGAGTTGGAAAAAGAGATTGAATTATCGAGAGACCTAAAAGCCAAAAATCTCTCGCGTCAAGACGCTGAGTGATGTGCGCGATGGGGTGGTCTAAGCTCTAGGGTGGTATATGAAATTGGCAGTTTTAGCAGTGTCTTTGCTTGTGGCGGTTGTTGCCGCTGTGGGATCGTTACTGTCGCAAACATCTCGATCCACCGTTGCCTCCGATCTCTTGGTTCTTGAGCTCAGTCAAAAAATTCAAGACCAAGAAGTCAAGTTGAGCAAAGCCGAGGAGGCTTTGCGCCAACTCCATGACGATTCGTCTTTACAAGCGCCAAACGCAGCTGACCGTTCTCGCCAACTTTCGCGGGTCAGTAATTTACAGACCAAAATGCAACAGGTCGATAAAGAAGACTACCGTCTGAGCTTGCTGTACGACGAAATATCGAAAGAGCAAGCACGACTTGATGCTTGGCAAAAGCAATCAGATTTGACCAAACACCGACTGGACCAAGATGAAAAAGTCTTGGGTCTGGAAGTCATGGTCAAGGCCTTAGACGACAGAAATATCACCAAGCCCCAAGCTCCAACACGCGTGGCTGCGCTTGCTACGAACGTCAACAAGTCATCTGCTGATTTACATGGCGAAACACCTTTTGAGTTTCCTGCGCCTGCCGCTCAAATACAGCCGGATTTTTCGTCCTTGCAAGACAGGCATACCCAGCTTCAATCCGAGCGCAAGCAATGGGCCTCCGATAAGCAGTCTTTGCTGCAAGCCAAGTCGCAATTTAACCGCCAATTAGTTAGTTACAACAAAGAGTTTCGCGCGGCATCCAAAAACCGTCAAAAGCTGGAAGATGAAGTCCGACTCTTTAAAAGCCAAGGCTTGGCTTTGAGAGCAAAGTCATGATCCGCTGGCGAGTGATGTGGCTAGCAAGCCTGGTGTTGACCTTTGTCACACTGGCATCGGCACAAGACCCCCTACCCACCTGTCGTGGAACAGATACCAGCCGATGGCACAGCTGTCGTGGCGTTTTGGATGAAGCCGAGTTTTCATTTGCAGGTGACTTTCGCAACGGTAAGTTTGAAGGCAGGGGTATCCTTGAATTCACAGGCGAGAAATACCAAGGCGATCACTACCAAGGCGAATTCAAATCGGGTTTGAAGCATGGTTTTGGCATTTATTTTTTCTCCAACGGTGAAAAATATGCGGGTCATTATCTGAACGGTATGCGCCACGGTTTTGGCACCTATACCTTCAACAATGGTCGTGCGCCGCTCTCGGGCATATGGGCCAACAACCAGTGGGCTGGAAAAGCCTCCCCTGTCAGCGACGAACGGGCTGAGCAAAAAAAAACACTAAACCCATAGTCCCTGATCCCTCTGCCTCTGCGATGAAGCATCGTGGAGGCGACATGGCCAACTCTGACAAGGTGGTGTTGATCATCGGTATCGAGGCTTACCAAGGCTTGAACAAGGCGCTCTACGCAGCCAACGACGCTAATTTATTTCATGACATGGTGCGTGATGGGCTGGGTGTTCCCTCTGAGAACATCAAAATGTTGAGCAATCACAAAGCCACGCGCAGTGAAATTTTGTCTGCCCTGAAGTTTTGGTTGCCTGCACAGGTCAAGTCAGGCAAAACCCATGTGTATCTTTTGTTCAGCGGCCATGGTTTGACCTCTGATGACGATGCACAAAAATACTGGCTGCCCTTTGACGTCAACAAAGCGTTATTGGCAGAAACTGCGATCAGCGAAAAATGGGCCATCGCAGAGTTACAAAAGTTACAAGCCAAATCCATCACGATTTTTCTAGACAGTTGCTACAGCGGTCTGGCAAGAAAAGGCGAGTCTCTCGACCCCCTAGCCCGTGGCGTGAAGCTCAAATCGGCGGTGTCCCCAATGCTGTCCAACTTCACCATGTTCAGTGCCTCTGCCGCCAATCAAACCGCGTTGGCTTCCGACGACTTCAAGCAGGGCATCTTCAGCTATTTCTTGATCAAAGGTCTAGCGGGTCAAGCCGATGCCGACGGTAATCAACGCGTTACCCATGGTGAATTGATCGATTACCTTTCACAAAGGGTAGACAAAAAAGCCTTATCGATGAACCGACGTCAGCAACCGCAGTTGATGGGGGATAGACAAAGGGCGGTCTTTCCATGAGGCAAGCCAACAACTGCGGCTTGGCTTGGGTTGCCGGGCGGTTTTGCTTGGTCCTTGCACTGTCGCAAAGCTGGGTTCATGCGGTGGTGTTAGACACCCAAGGGGAATACCATTTCGGCCCTGAAACGTCCCGCAATCAAGCTTGTCACTTGGCAGCCGAGCGAGCCAAATTCAATGCGTTGAGCTTGGTCGTAGGAGAGCAAATCACCTCGGAAGAAAAGCTTAGCTGCCAGCAAAGCTCAGGTCGCGACAGCACAACTTCGTGCGAGATGAACAAAAACACCTGGAGTTTTTTGGATGGCAACATCCGAACTGCTGAAAAAGTATCTGAGACTGTGAAGGTTTTAGATGGGGCCAGTGTTTGCAAAGTGACCATGGTGGTCGACATTGCCAACCCCAAGGTCAAGACCAACCCTTATTTTGATGTCAAGGTCTCTCTCAATAAAAAAAATTACCGCGAGGGCGAAGCGATGCAGATCGAACTGCAGCCCAGTGCGCCCATGTACATCAGCATTTTTGCTTGGTATCCCCATTTAGACGGGGAAAACATGGTTCAAATATTCCCCAACTCTTTTGATACCCACAACTTCATATCTGACTTCACCCTCATACCCAGCCACAAGGCCAAGCAGTCTTATGGTTTGGAGTCCTTTTGGCAGCCGTCCTACCCCAACAGCAAGGAGGTGGTCGATGAGTGGCTGATCGTTGTGGGCACACTCAAACCCATTGCTTGGCAATCAAATTACAACCTCAAGGGCTTCAAAGAAAAATTGTCTGAAATCCCTATGAACGAGCGACGGGTGGTACGAAAAAACTATTTTCAGCTGCGTTAGGCTGAAGTATCTGTCACACCTAAAAGCTTGTGTAAGCGGGGTGAGGCAGTGGTGTACTCAAGCGCTATTTTTTGTCCGGGGTAAACCACCTCTGCCACACCATACGCAGCCAAGGTCGCTTCATGAAAGCCACTGACGATGAGCTTGCGTTTGCCGGGGTAAGTGTTGACGTCCCCAACCGCAAAAATACCAGACACACTGGTGGCAAAGTTTTCTGTGTTGACCTTGATTTGCTTTTTCTGCATGTCCAAGCCCCAATCTGCAACAGGGCCGAGTTGAGGTGACAAGCCTTGCAGAACCCAGAGTTGGTCATAGGCAATTTGCTCGGTCTGTTCGCTGGGTGTTGCCAAGGACAGATGCGACTCAGTCAGGCTTTGTATTTGCCCCACTTTGAATTGAATCTGACCTTTTTGCAGCGCTTTGTCAAAGGCGGCCAGCAAGTCGTCAGAGGCGTCGAGTTTGTCTCGGCGGTGTAACAAGGTCAGGCTTGCAGGCTGCAATGCCAAAGCATCTAAAACAGCTTGCACAGCCTCTTGTCCGCCACCATGGATGATGATGTGCTGCTGAGCCACTGTTTCAGTGGGTTCATAAAAAACTTGATTGCCTTCCCATGGAGTCAAGTCCAGATGGGCCAATTTGCGTGGTGTAAATGCGCCCACACCTGCAGCGATGACCATGGTTTTGCAAAGAAAGGCTTGCCCACCAGAGGAAACAGCCAGCCAACGGGCATCTGCTTGACGCTCAATGGAGGTGATTTGCTGTCCAAGGTGAAATTGCGCCTTGAAGGGTGCCGCTTGGTCTAGCAAAGCGTTCACCAATGCCCGCCCTGTGCTGCGTGGGGTGCCAGGGATATCGTAGATCGGCTTGTCGGCATACAAGGCCATGCACTGGCCGCCAGCATAGGGCAACACATCAACCACATGGCAGGGTATTTCTAGCAGACCCAACTCAAAAATAAGAAACAGCGATGCAGGTCCTGCGCCAATGACCAAGCAGTCGGTTTCAATAGGGGAGGAATCCGAGGCAGCAGGCATAGTCATCTGTGCCGACTGTAACTGGCTGACTTAGCGCTTAAGCTCTGACAGCTTATCGGTTTTGTCTTTCCAGTCATCGGCATCGGCCAATGGGGTTTTGCGCTTGGTGATGCTGGGCCAGCCGCTGCGGGCCAGTTCGACATTGAGCTTGATCATGTGCATTTGGTCTGCAGGCACGTCTTCTTCTGCATAAATGGCATTGACGGGGCATTCGGGGATGCACACCGCGCAATCGATGCATTCATCGGGGTCTATGGTTAAAAAATTGGGACCTTCGCGAAAACAGTCCACAGGACAAACATCGACGCAATCTGTGTATTTGCAGCGGATACAGGCTTCGGTAACTACGTGGGTCATGATGAGAAATCGAGATGGGCTAAAGAGAAGATGAGGGGCATTTTAGGGTAAAGACTGGCTCAGCCTTGAACCATGACGGCGGCAGATGTTTTATGGCTTGCCGTGTCGACCAAAACCATGGAACCCAGCGCCTTGGAGCGGCTGTAGGGCAGGGTGATCAGCGGTTGTTGAAAGCTCAGTTGCACATGGCCTATGGCGTTGGGTGGCAACTCGGTGGCGTCCAATCTATCAAGGCTATGGATATCCAATCGGTCAGTGATGCTTGCCACTTTTGCTTTGACCCATTGGTGTCCATGCAGCGCCCAATACACACGGCCAGCTACCAAGGGTTCGTTATCGAGCCACGCCACAGTGACATCGAGTTGTTTGCTAGGCTGCAAGCTGCTTTGGCCAGCCAACAGCCAGTCGCCGCGCGACAAATCCACTTCACGGTCAAGCACAATGCCTGCACTGTGTCCTGCAGCCACCGAGGTGGGCAAGCGAACCGCTGACAACACTTCTTTCACAACAGCTTGCTGTCCGCTGGGGAAGACCCGTACCGCGTCGCCCACTTGGGCTACACCCGTCGCAACAGGGCCCCAATACACACGGCGGCCTTGTGTGGTGGTGGCACTGTCGTGGAACTTTTCGACCCATTGCACCGCAAAGCTCAGTTCTTCCTCTTCATCACTCGATGTGACAGGAATCTGCTCTAACAGACTCAGCAAACTGGGGCCGCTGTAGTTGCACCAATCGGGCAGGGTGGTAACCACATTCCAGCCCTTGAGTGCAGACATGGGCACCATGGCATGGATATCGATGGCCGCTTCATCTGCAAAACGCTGCAAGGCTTGGGCGATGTGTTGAAAGGCGACTTCTGGTTGATCAACGGCATCGAGTTTGTTGATAGCAAAAATGATGGTGGGTACGCGCAGCAGTTTCAACAACAAACTGTGGCGACGGGTTTGGGGCAACAGTGCCAGATCTGCAGAAGGCCAATCCACTTTGGTGGCATCCACCAGCACCACCGCAGCGTCAGCGCTGGAGGCCGCTGTCACCATGTTGCGGGTGTACTGCTCGTGGCCTGGTGCGTCGCCAATGATGAACTTGCGTTGCTCGGTGCTGAAATAGCGGTAAGCCACATCGATGGTGATGCCTTGCTCGCGTTCAGCCGACAAGCCGTCGGTGAGCAGGGCAAGATCGGTTTCGCCTTGGCGTTGCACACCGGCCAAGTGGTCTTGCAAAACCGC
>JBILIR010000100.1:0-5805 GCA_044368955.1 Limnohabitans sp. | reverse complement strand
AAGGCATACGTGCTTTGGTGATCAATACAGGGGTAGCCAACGCGGGAACAGGTGAATCTGGCTTGACACATGCCAACCAAGTTTGCCAAGCCTTGGCAGAACTTCTCCATGTCCAAGCCAATCAGGTTTTGCCGTTTTCTACTGGCGTGATCATGGAGCCCCTGCCCGTGCAACGCATTGTGGATGGACTGCCATTGGCCTTGGCAGATTTGGCACCAGACCATTGGTCTGACGCGGCGACCGCCATCATGACCACCGACACCTTGCCCAAGGCCGTGAGTCGTCAAATTCAAATCGATGGTGTGACAGTCACCATCACCGGTATCTCTAAAGGTGCTGGGATGATTCGCCCCAATATGGCGACCATGCTGGGCTTTATTGCAACAGACGCTTGTATTTCACCTGCTTTGATGGACAGCTTGGCTCTGGATTTAGCGCAAGCTTCTTTCAACCGCATCTCTATCGATGGCGATACATCCACCAACGACTCCTTTGTGGTGATGGCCTCTTGTAAAGCTGCTCATACACCTATCGACAGTTGGTCTAGCAGCCATGGTCAAGCTCTCAAACAAGCGCTCACAGAAGTGGCGCGATGGCTGGCACAAGCCATTGTGCGTGACGGCGAAGGCGCCACCAAGTTCATCACCGTCACGGTTGAGAGCGGCAAAAACAGTGCGGAATGTTTGCAGGCAGCATACGCAATTGCACACTCTCCTTTGGTGAAAACCGCTTTTTTCGCCAGCGACCCCAACCTAGGCCGCATCTTGGCTGCAGTGGGCTATGCTGGCATCGCTGATTTATCGCAAGACAAGATTGAGCTTTATTTGGACGATGTGCATGTGGTCACGCAAGGCGGCAGAAATGCGACTTACAAAGAAGAAGACGGCAAGCGCGTGATGAAGCAATCTGAGATCACCATCAGGGTTTTGCTCTGTCGCGGCGACGCGAGTGAAACTGTTTGGACGTGTGACCTGAGCCATGACTACGTCACCATCAACGCTGACTACAGAAGCTGATATGGGTATCAACGAGCATTTAGAGCGCATGTTGCTGCGAGCAGAAACCTTGATGGCGCGTATCGAATCGGTGCTTCCCCAAGCACTTCATGCACCCGACTGGAAAGCCAGTATTGCTTTTCGCTACCGGAAACGCAATAACGGGCATGGTGTGCTCGAACCCGTCAAGCATGTGGCCTCGTTGTCCTTGGATGACTTGAAAGAAATTGACGCTCAAAAAGAAAAAATTCAACGCAATACTTTGCAATTTGTTCAAGGCTTGCCTGCAAACAATGTGTTGCTCACAGGGGCGCGAGGCACAGGAAAATCCTCTTTGATCAAAGCTTGTCTGCAAACCTATGCGCCCCAAGGCTTGCGCTTGATTGAAGTCGATAAGCAAGACATGGTGGACCTGCCCGACATCATCGAGGTGGTTGCCAGTCGGCCCGAAAAATTCATCATCTTTTGCGATGACTTAAGCTTCGAAGAGGGCGAGCCTGGTTACAAGGCTTTGAAATCAATCTTAGATGGCACAGTCGCTGCGGCCACGCCCAATGTGTTGATTTATGCGACCAGCAATCGACGCCATTTATTGCCGGAGTACATGAAGGACAACCTTAGCTACAGCCACACGGCTGATGGAGAGGTTCATCCAGGCGAGGTGATTGAAGAGAAGATTTCTTTGTCTGAGCGTTTTGGTTTATGGATCAGTTTTTATCCATTCAGCCAAGAAGCCTATTTGCTCATCGTTGACCAATGGCTGTCATCGTTAGGCGTTTCGCATGAGTTGGTTAACAAGGCTCATCCCGAGGCTTTGGTATGGGCGCTCGAGCGCGGTTCGCGCAGCGGTCGTGTGGCTTTTCAGTTTGCCAGAGACTTTGCAGGGCGGCTTGGTGCACACTGACCCGCTTCGCTTATCTGCCACGCAAGAGGGTCAGGTACGGGTCGCAGATGGGCAGATACCTCGTCCTGAAGGTGCTGGACAACGCTCAATGACGCAAGTGGCTGTAGGTGTTTTGATTCGTACAGACGGCTCTTTTTTACTGACCACCCGTCCCGAAGGAAAAGCCTATGCCGGTCACTGGGAATTTCCAGGCGGCAAAGTCGAGCAGGGTGAAACTCTCGAGCAAGCGCTCACGCGTGAACTTCGAGAGGAACTGGGCATAGATGTCATTCGTTGTGCGGCATGGCAAACCGAATGCATTGATTACCCCCATGCGCTAGTGCAGCTGCATTTTTACAAAGTGTTTGAGTGGCAAGGCGAGTTGCAAATGCGTGAGGGTCAGCAGTTTGCTTGGCAGTGTTTGCCTGTGGCGGTGTCGCCTGTATTGCCTGGCACGTTGCCAGTGCTTGAATGGCTAGCTCAGGCGCAGAGTTCTATTTCAAACTCGGCATTTTCAGTGGCCGCTTGAGGCTTGCCTTCCCAGTTTTGATGGATCAGTCTGACCCAGACCATCATTCGGTTGCCGCTGATCTCTGGCACCAAGCCCAAAGAAGGATCAATGAACACACGCATCAATTGAAAGCGACCCTGCGGCAGAGCTTGTTGAAATTGGCCTTTGTTGGCAACAACGCGTTGGGCTGCGCCACTTTCGCGTAGCAAGCGCATCAACAGCACCACACTGTCGTTGAGTGTTTTCAGCGGCTCTGACCATTTCAAAATATCTTGGCGTCGCGCATCGGGATCGGTTTGTTTCCATGCGTGGTATGACGGAAGATCAAACGCACAGGTTCCACCAGGAATCGCAACACGGTTGCGCAAGCTGCTGAGAAAGTCGTTGTCGCTCACGCAGTGACCAATCCGGCTGCCAATCGTATTG
Source organism: Limnohabitans sp. (assembly GCA_044368955.1). GTDB lineage: Bacteria > Pseudomonadota > Gammaproteobacteria > Burkholderiales > Burkholderiaceae_C > Limnohabitans. The sequence goes on along the minus strand of JBILIR010000100.1, from coordinate 2,990 downwards.
AAGCCGCTTAAGCACTTGTCAATTTTTTGTAGCAATTCATCCAACACATCTTCAGACACAGAGGGGTTGCCACGGTAGCTGGTGAACAGTTGTTTGTGTCTATCGAGTTCTTTCAATATGTCCGACTTCAGATCGGATCGTCCACCGACATCGACGATTTCAAACAAGGTGGTGAGTGCAAAGTGGTGATCTATTTCAGAAGAGCGCAATAAAAGCTGCTCAAAACGCTCCAGCAGGTATTCAAGTCGCAAGTAAGTGCGAATGCGCTCATTAAAGGGGTGTTCGTAAAGAATCACAATACTTCGCAGGTGGGTAAAAAGCAACTCCTAAATCATAACCGCTCAAATCGGGTTTTCTCTCCTTGACTTGGCCTAAATTGGCTTCCAAGCATCGGCTTGTTTTTGCAAAGCGCTCAAATCGTCGCTGTCGTTATCGATCACCCAGTTGGCCACTGCCAGCCGCTCTTGTCGGCTGGCTTGGGTGTCTATCACCGCCTGAGTCTGTGCCTGAGTCCAGCCATTTCTCGCCATGACGCGAGACATTTGCCTGGCTTGGCTGCAATCAACCACGATGATGCCGTCCAGCTGCCCTTGCCAATGGGATGACTCGACCAATAAAGGAATGTCTAAGATTGCCAAGGGTTTCCCCTTGTTTTTGATGGCGGTTAATTTGTCAGCCATAGACGCTTGGATAAGAGGGTGCAGTATGTTTTGCAGCTGTGTTTTAGCTTGGGGTTGATTAAACACCAAAGTACGCATTTGGTCTCGGTCCATGCTGCCGTCCAATGCTATAGATCTATCGCCAAACGACGAGCGAATGGCTGCAATAGCCAAACCGCCTATGCCGGTTAACTCTCTGGATATGGCATCCGCATCAATCAAATCAAAACCTCGCGCCGCCAACATGGCGCCAAAGGTGGATTTACCGCTGCCAATGCCGCCAGTCAGACCGATGCGTTTAAAAGCAGAATGTTCCATGTTTGCAGTCTATAAGAAAGCCTAAAGCACTTGACCCAATTGAAAGACTGGCAAGTACAGGGCCACTACAAGCCCTCCCATGAGAAGACCCAGCACCACCATCATGGCAGGCTCTAAAAGTTGGGTGAAGCTACGTAACAAATTATCAACCTGAGTATTGAGTTGGTGTGACAGCTTGGCGAGCAGGGTATCTAAGGCGCCACTTTGCTCGCCCACGGCAACCAGTTGGATCAACATGGGGGGGAACACGTGTGCTTGAGACGCAATGGAGGAAAGGCTGCTCATGGCGGCTTCCAAGGAAGCGCCGTGTTTAATTTTGCTGCGAATGAAAATTGTCGACATACCGATGCAACGGTTGGTACTGCTGGCCGCCACCACCTCTAAGGCATCCAGCATGGGGACACCTGCTTTGAGTAAATCAGACAGCGTGAGCGTCCACAAAGACAGTTGGCTTTGGTGAACCATTTCGCCTAGCAAAGGCAAGCGCAAAAGAGTGGCATCGCGCCACAGGTGAAAACCAGGTTTGTTCATGACCCACCTTGCCGGAATGTACAAGCTGCAAAGGACAAGCAAAGCCAATACAGCGCCGCCGTTGCTCAGCCAGCGGCTGATGTTTACCACGTACAAGGTCAGTGCTGGCAAATCAGCACCCAGAGAAGAAAAAATACCTTCAAACACAGGAACCACCCACACCATGATCACGGCGATCACCACCAGGCTGATCAAAAGGACCGCGCAGGGATAGGCCAAGGCTGTGCGAATCTGAGACTGAAGGGCTTGGCGCTTTTCAAGCAAAACAGCCAGACGTTCCAACACTTGGTCAAGGTTGCCAGCCATTTCAGCGGCACCCACCAACTCGCAATACAAGGTATCAAAGTAGTTCAACTGCCTGAGGGCGTGGTGAAAACTGCTGCCCTGCTCAAGAGACACACACAGGCGAGCAATGCAATGGCGCATCTCGGTGGACTGTTCTGACCTGGCCATAGACACCAAAGCTTCAAGCAAGGGCAGACCTGCTGACACCATCGTGGCCAGTTGTCGAGTGAAGTGACACTTCAGCTGGAGCGCGGACGTCATGAGGAAGTGGCCGCCCAGACTTCTTCGTGCGAAGTGACACCTGCACACGCTTTCAGCAAGCCAGCTTGGCGCAGTGTGAGCACACCGTTTTGCGTGAAGTGATTGGCAATGCTGAGCGTATCCAAGCCTGACAGCATCATCGATTGAATACCCGCTGTCATTGGCATGACTTTGTGAATGCCCACGCGCCCCTTGTAGCCATTGGCGCAGTCCGCACAGCCCACTGGCGTGTACCGGTTCTCATTGGGTACTTTGTATTTACAATGGGGGCAAAGCTTTCGCACCAGTCTTTGTGCACAAATCAGAATGACACTGCTGGCCACATTGAAGTCAGCAACACCCAACTGGCAAAGACGGGTGAGTGCAGATGGCGCGTCGTTGGTGTGAAGGGTTGACAACACCAAATGACCAGTTTGCGCCGCTTTTGAGGCGATATCGGCAGTTTCACTGTCGCGTATTTCACCCACCATCACCACATCAGGGTCTTGCCGCAGCAAGGCACGAAGCGTTTGTGCAAAACCCAGTCCAGATTTTTCATTCACATTGATTTGGTTGATGCCGGGCAACACAATCTCGCAAGGGTCTTCAACTGTCGATATATTGATTTGGGGTGAATTCAAGTGGTGCAAACAGCTGTAAAGCGTCAAGGTTTTGCCCGAACCTGTGGGCCCCGTCATCAACACCATGCCATTGGGGCGCTGCAATGCGCTGAGCAAATCATCGAGTTGCTGTGGCTCCAACCCCAGATCGTTAAGGTCTAACTGCTGGGATAGAAAGTTTTGAATACGCAGCACTATCTTTTCGCCATGCACTGTGGGCAAACAACTCACCCGCATATCGGTCGGCGCAGTGTTGACAGGTATGCGCAATCGCCCGTCTTGCGGCAAGCGTTTTTCAGAAATATCCATGCGCGACAGTACTTTGATGCGCGAGATG
>JBILIR010000145.1:0-4786 GCA_044368955.1 Limnohabitans sp. | reverse complement strand
GGGAATCTCGATGCCAAAGTAGGGCGCATCGCGGCTGATGTCCCAGTCGCCCAAGCCTTCGCTGGTGGAACCATCGGGGTTGGTGCGAACGCTGAACCACTCTTTCACCTTGTTGGCCACTTCGGGTTGCAGGTGTTGGCCGTTTTGTGTCCAGTCTTGCAAAAACTCGACGCAGCGCGGGTCGGAGAGTTTGAAGAAAAAATGCTCGGCGTGTTTCAACACCGGTGTGGCGCCCGACAAGGCCGAGTAGGGGTTTTTCAAATCGGTGGGTGTGTACACCGCGCCGCAGCTTTCGCAGTTGTCGCCGTACTGGTCTTTCGCGCCGCACTTGGGGCATTCGCCCTTGATGAAGCGGTCCGGCAAGAACATGTTTTTCTCGGGGTCGAAAAACTGCTCGATGGTTTTGCGCTCAATCAGCGTGCCGCCTTTGTCGGCTGACAGGTCCCGCAGGTCGCGGTAAATCTGCTGTGCCAAGGCGTGGTTCTCAGGCGCATCGGTGCTGTGCCAGTTGTCAAATCCGATGTGAAAACCGTCGAGGTACTGTTGCCGACCTTCGGCGATGTTGGCGACAAATTGCTGCGGTGTGAGGCCGGCTTTTTCAGCGGCAATCATGATGGGCGCACCGTGGGTGTCGTCAGCGCAAACAAAGTTGACCGCGTGGCCCTGCATCCGCTGGTAGCGCACCCAAATATCGGCCTGGATGTACTCCATCATGTGCCCAATGTGGAAGTTGCCATTGGCATAGGGCAGGGCGGTGGTGACAAATAAGCGGCGCTGGGTCATGGGGAGGTCAATGCAGAAAGGGAAACTGATTTTAGGCGGCTCAGATGTTGGTTATGCTGTGTTGGCCATAGCATGGCGCAAATCGTCATCGCGAGGAGCCGTCATTGAGATATGAAGTCATTGCGAAGGGCGAAGCCCTGAAGCAATCCCCCTTTCAATTAAGCCGACACGCTAAGCTCGTCCGTGTAGCGGACATTGACGCAAAGCGGCAGTGAGCGGCGGATGAGCTCAGTTGGGCGGGTGTTGGAGATTGCTTCAACCCTACGGGCTTCTCAATTACGGGGATTGCTTACCGCCGCGACGCTTTGCTCCTCGCGGCTAAAGGCCGCTCGCAATGACATCTCCGCGCAATGACGCTGAGGTCTCGTTAGACTAGCCACCTTTTGCCCAACAGACACTCTGGAGTACACATGGCCCTGAGCGAACAAGACGTCAGCAATGCGTTGAAAACCGTGGTGGACCCCCTCACTGGCCAAGACTTTGTGACAAGCAAGTCTGTCAAAAACCTGCAAATCAAAGGCGGCGATGTCAGTTTTGAGGTGGAACTGGGCTACCCCGCCAAAAGCCTGTGGGCGGCGTTTGAGCAGCAGTTGCAGCATGTGGTCGGGCAGCTGCCTGGCGTGACCTCGGTCAAGGTCAAAGTCACTTCCAAAGTGATTGCCCATGCGGCCCAGCCCGGCGTGGCCCTGCTGCCGCAAGTGAAAAACATCATTGCCGTGGCGTCTGGCAAAGGCGGGGTGGGCAAGTCCACCACTGCGGCCAATTTGGCGTTGGCGCTGGCCGCCGAGGGCGCCAGTGTGGGCTTGTTGGACGCAGATATTTACGGCCCCAGCCAGCCCATGATGATGGGCTTGTCGGGCCGCCCAGAAAGTGCCGATGGCAAAACCATGCAGCCGCTGGAAGCCCATGGCGTGCAAGTCATGTCGATTGGCTTTTTGGTGGCGCAAGACCAGGCCATGGTCTGGCGCGGCCCCATGGCCACACAAGCCCTGGAGCAGTTGCTGCGCCAAACCAACTGGCGGGACTTGGATTACCTGATCGTCGACATGCCCCCAGGCACGGGTGACATTCAGCTCACCCTTAGCCAACGGGTGCCGCTGACCGGCGCGGTGATCGTCACCACGCCGCAAGACATTGCCTTGATCGACGCCTTGAAGGGCATTCGCATGTTCCAAAAAGTGGGTGTGCCCATTTTGGGCATTGTGGAAAACATGGCGGTACATGTGTGCAGCCAGTGCGGCCACGCCGAACACATCTTTGGTGTGGAAGGCGGCAAAAAAATGGCCAATGCCGAAGGCATGGCGTATTTGGGCGCTTTGCCTTTGAGCATGGCCATACGCGTGCAAGCCGACAGCGGTTTGCCCAGTGTGGTGGCCGACCCCGACGGCGAAGTCACCGGCATTTACAAAGCGGTAGCACGGCAGTTGGCGGTGGCGGTGGCTGCCAAAGCCAAAGATTTTTCCTCGAAGTTCCCCACCATCAAGGTGTCCAAAGACACCTGAAACCGAGCAGCATCCAAGATGCATTAAAGTGCATGGATGCGAAATGCCCCGCTTGACGAAAAACACCCCTACCTGATCACCTTGGGCGAGCGGGTGCGGCAACTGCGTGGGCGCAGGGGCTTGTCTCGCAAAGCTGCATCGGCCAGAGCGCAGGTGTCTGAGCGGCATTGGGCAAATTTGGAATCGGGCACCGGCAACGCATCCGTGCTGGTGTTGTTGCAAGTGGCCAAAGCCTTGCAATGCGACTTGGTGACTTTGCTGCAAGAAGCGCCAGCGGCTGGCAGCTTGCGGCGTCAGCACATCGCTTTGATTGGTTTGCGCGGTGCAGGCAAGTCCACTTTAGGCCAGCGTTTGGCCAAAGAGTTGGGCTATGTTTTTGTCGAACTCAGCCGCGTCATTGAGCAACTGGCCGGCTGCAGCATCAGCGAAATCCATGGTCTTTATGGGCCAGAGGCTTACCGCCGCTATGAGCGCCGGGCATTGGTAGACAGCTTGGCGAACCACACCCATGCGGTGTTGGCCACGCCTGGCGGTTTGGTGTCCGAGGAAGCCACCTTCACCATGCTGCTGGCGCAGTGCTTCACCATCTGGCTGCAAGCCACGCCCGAAGACCATATGGCCCGAGTTTTGGCGCAAGGCGATACCCGTCCCATGGCCGCCAGCACCGAAGCCATGCAAGATTTACAGCGCATCCTCAGCAACCGCAGCCCGTTTTATGCCAAGGCCGATGTGCATATCGATACCAGCGCACAGTCCGAGGAGCAAAGCTTTCAGTCCTTGAAAAAGGCTTGGTTGGCTCAGTTGTAAAAATATGCAATATATTGCATTAATCAAGAGAATTTCTGCACGATGATGCACGGCTTCGCAGGAGTGCCCGCATGTCAGATTTCACGGTTAATTACCAAACCCACCCCAGCCAATACCGTCACTGGTCTTTGAGGGTGGAGGGCGAGGTCGCCACCTTGTCGCTGGACATCCAAGAAGACGGCGGCATCTTGCCTGGCTACAAGTTGAAACTCAACTCCTATGACTTGGGCGTTGACATTGAATTACATGACGCCTTGCAACGGGTGCGGTTTGAACATCCTGAAGTCAAGTCTGTGGTGGTCACCAGTTTGAAGGACCGCATTTTTTGCTCTGGCGCCAACATCTTCATGTTGGGCTTGTCCACCCATGCATGGAAGGTGAATTTTTGTAAATTCACCAATGAAACACGCAATGGCATCGAAGACAGCAGTCGCCACAGTGGCTTGAAATTCGTCGCAGCGGTCAACGGTGCGTGTGCAGGTGGTGGCTACGAATTGGCGCTGGCCTGTGACGAAATTGTGTTGGTGGATGACCGCTCCAGCAGCGTGTCGCTGCCTGAAGTGCCTTTGTTGGGCGTGTTGCCTGGCACGGGTGGCTTGACCCGCATCACCGATAAGCGCCATGTGCGCCATGATCATGCTGATATTTTTTGCACCAGCGTGGAAGGTGTGCGTGGACAAAAAGCCGTTGATTGGCGCTTGGTCGACGCCATCGCCAAGCCTGCGCAGTTTGCCCAAGCGGTGGCGCAGCATTCCCAACAACTGGCAGCCCAAAGCAAGCGGGCTGGTGCTGCGGCCAAAGGTCAAGGCGTGGCTTTGAAACCCCTGAACAAGAAAACTACTGCCGACAGTTTGAGCTACACCTATGTGGATGTGGCGATTGACCGCGCCAAGCGCACTGCCACCCTTACCGTGTCTGCACCCAACACCGCTGTGCCAAGCACCATCGAGGCGATTCACCACGCAGGGGATAACTGGTATCCACTGCAAATGGCGCGGGAGTTGGACGACGCAATTTTGTGTCTGCGCACCAATGAATTGGACATCGGTACATGGCTGCTGAAAACCAGCGGCGACCAAGCTTTGGCTTTGCAATCGGATGCGGTGCTGCTGCAACACCAAGCGCATTGGCTGGTGAATGAAACCATTGGCTTGCTGCGCCGCACCTTGGCGCGGTTGGATGTATCGTCACGCTCGATATTTGCGCTGATCGACGAGGGTTCGTGCTTTGCAGGCACCTTGGCTGAGTTGGCGTTGTGCGCTGACCGCGCTTACATGTTGGCCCTGCCCGATGCGCCAGACACAGCGCCTCGCGTGGTGTTGAATGAATTGAACATGGGCTTCTTCCCCATGGTGAACCACCAGTCACGTTTGCAGCGCCGCTTCTATGAAGAAGCCGCGCCACTCGAAGCCGTGCGTACTGCTTTGGGTCAAGCCTTGGACGCAGACCAAGCCTTGGCTTTGGGACTGGTCACTGCTTCGCCCGATGATATTGACTGGGCTGACGAATTACGCATCGCCATCGAAGAGCGTGCCGCCATGTCGCCTGACTCGCTAACCGGCTTGGAGGCGAATTTGCGCTTCAGCCAAAAGGAATCGATGGAGACCCGCATTTTTGGCCGCTTGTCGGCTTGGCAAAACTGGATCTTCAACCGCCCCAACGCCGTCGGCGACAAAGGTGCCTTGAAGGTTTAC
>JBILIR010000099.1:0-5832 GCA_044368955.1 Limnohabitans sp. | reverse complement strand
CAATCACTTGTGCTGGCTGTTTGGCCAGCAACAAAGAAAACGCCATGTTGTCGCGCACCGTCATGTGCGGGTAGAGCGCATAGTTTTGAAACACCATGGCGATGTCACGCTCTTTGGGCGGCATGTCGTTGACACGTTTGTCGCCAATGTAAATATCACCGCCCGAGATTTCCTCAAGACCCGCGATCATGCGCAGCAAAGTGGATTTGCCGCAGCCGGATGGGCCGACCAGCACGCAAAACTCGCCATCGGCGATATCCACGCTGACACCTTGGATGATGTGGGTGCGGCCAAAGTACTTGTGTACTTGACCTATGGTGACGCTGGCCATGGAAAACTCCGCAAGAGGGGTGCGCACTGGGCGCAACATTGTGAGCAAGCTTACGCATCAAGGCGGGGCCGTCCATCAGGGCTAACCCGTTGACCAAGACCGCAATGTGATCAAGGTTGGCGGTTATGCTTTGCCTCTTTCCTTTGTAACCGAGACACACCATGAAGCTGTTGATCACCGGCGGCGCCGGATTCTTAGGCGCTCGCTTGGCCCGTACCCTGTTGGCCAAAGGCACACTCGCCGGTCAAAAACTCACCCAAGTGGTGTTGGCTGACCAATTTCCTGCTCCTGCAGATTTGGCTGCCGACCCCCGCGTTCAGGTGCTGACCGGTCCGTTGTTGGACCAATGCGCCGGGTTTGCGAAGGACAAGTTTGATGGGGTGTTCCATCTGGCCTCCGCAGTTTCAGGCGAGTGCGAAGCCGATTTCGACTTGGGTATGCGCTCTAACTTAGACAGTACCCGTGCGTTGTTGGACGCACTGCGTGCTGCGGGTAACAAACCACGTTTGCTGTTCAGCAGCTCGGTGGCGGTGTACGGTCCCGACCCTGCACACCCCTTGCCCGATGTGGTCACCGACGACACCTTCACCACGCCGCAAACCTCGTATGGCGCACAAAAGCTGATGTGCGAGTACATGGTGGCCGACTACAGCCGCAAGGGGTTTATTGATGGTCGCAGCGCCCGTTTGATGACAGTCAGTGTGCGCCCTGGCAAGCCCAATGGCGCAGCATCCTCGTTTTTCAGCGGTATCTTGCGCGAACCCTTGGCGGGTGAAGAATCGATTTGCCCCGTAGACGCCACGGTGTCGCACCCCGTTTCCTCGCCTGGCGTGACGGTGCGCAGTTTGATTGCGATTTTTGAAGCCAGCGCCGAGGAGTTCCAAGGTCGCAGCGCCATGAATTTGCCTGCCCTCAATGTGACGGTGCAGCAAATGCTGGATGCACTGGAGGCAGTGGCCGGTCCTGCGGTGAGAGCCCGTGTGAAGTTTCAACGAGACGAGCGGGTTGCCGGCATCGTCGCCAATTGGCCCAAAGGTGCCAAAGCCTTACGCGCCCCGCGCTTGGGCTTGCAGCCCGACGCCAATTTTCAAGACGTGATTCGCCAGTACATCGACGACTGCAAGGCGGCTGGTTTGGAGAGCACTGCGCTTAAAGGGCTGTAACCGTCACTCCAAGCCGCCGTCATTGCGAGCGCAGCGAAGCAAACCCCCGTCATTGCGAGCGGAGCGAAGCAACCTAGATTGCTTCACCCCTTTCGGGGTTCGCAATGACGAAATGGCCTCGCAATGACGAAGTGGCCTCGCAATGACGAAGTCGCCTTTAATGGTTGTCCCTAGGCACAAAAGACCCACGCTTGCCGCGTAAAAAGTCCAAGTCGGCACCTTCATCGGCTTGCGTCACATGGTCTATGTAGAGCTTCCAATAGCCCGAGTCCAGCGCGGGTTCAGGCGCTGTCCATGCGGCACGCCGTTTGGCTAATTCGGCATCACTCACATGCAAATGCAATTTGCGCTCGGGCACATTGAGTTCAATCATGTCGCCGTTGTGCACCAAGGCCAAGGTGCCTCCGGCTGCAGCTTCGGGCACCGCATGTAAAACCACCGTGCCGTAAGCGGTGCCACTCATACGGGCGTCGCTGATGCGCACCATGTCGGTGATGCCTTTCCTCAGCACCTTAGGCGGCAAGGGCATATTGCCTACTTCTGCCATGCCAGGGTAGCCCTTGGGGCCGCAGTTTTTCAGCACCAGCACACAGGTTTCGTCGACGTCCAAATTCTCGTCATCGATACGGGCGTGGAAATCTTCGATGTTCTCAAACACCACGGCGCGACCTGTGTGCACCATCAATTCGGGTGAAGCTGCACTGGGCTTGATGACCGCGCCGCGCTCGGCCAAATTGCCACGCAGCACCGCAATGCCGGCCTTGTCTTTGAAGGGCTCGGCAAAAGGCTTTATGACACGGGCGTCGTAGTTGACCGCCTCAGCCATGTTGTCTGCCACGCTGTGGCCGCTGGAAGTGACGATGCTGGTGTGCAGCAGGTGGGCGATTTCTTTCATCACCACTTGCAAGCCGCCGGCATAGCAAAAATCTTCCATCAAATGGTCGCCCGAGGGCTGCAAATTCAGCAAGCAAGGCAATTCCGAGGCCAAATGGTCGAAGTCGTCAATGCTCAAAGGCACGCCCAGTCGCCCAGCGATGGCGATCAGATGGATCACCGCGTTGGTGGAGCCGCCAATGGCTGCCAATGTTTTGATGGCGTTTTCAAACGCTTCACGCGTCAGGATGGAGGAAAGTTTTTGATCGGTATGCACCATCTCGACGATGCGACGACCTGCATTGCGGGCCAGCACATTGCGACGTCCGTCGACGGCAGGGTAGGCGGCGTTGCCAGGCAAACCCACGCCCAAGGCCTCAACCATACAGGCCATGGTGGATGCTGTGCCCATGGTCATACAGTGGCCATGGCTGCGGTGCATACAGCTTTCGGCTTCGAAGAAGTCGGCTAACTTCAAGGTGCCTGCACGAACCTGCTCGCTCATGCTCCACATGCCGGTGCCAGAACCCAGTTCTTGGCCACGCCATTTGCCGTTGAGCATGGGGCCGCCGCTCACACCAATGGTGGGCAGGTCAACGCTGGCCGCGCCCATGATGAGGGAGGGGGTGGTTTTGTCGCAGCCCATGAGCAGCACCACGCCATCAATGGGGTTGCCACGAATGCTTTCTTCAACGTCCATACTGGCCAAATTGCGGTAGAGCATGGCGGTGGGGCGAAGCAAGGTCTCGCCCAGTGACATGACGGGGAATTCAAGGGGGAAGCCGCCCGCCTCGTAGACCCCGATCTTGACCTGCTCGGCCAAGGTGCGGAAATGCGAATTGCAAGGGGTGAGTTCGCTGAAAGTGTTGCAAATGCCAATGACAGGGCGGCCATCAAACTGGTCATGCGGTACGCCCTTGCCCTTGACCCAGCTGCGGTAGGCAAAGCCATCGCGGTCTTGGCGACCGAACCATTGTTGAGAGCGAAGTTCTGAGGGTTTTTTCTTGGGGGGAGATTGGGTCATGGTGGGGCTAGGCCTGAGATGGGTGAAAGACTGTGCCTATACTACCCCCGCCATAGCCCCACTCTGAGCAGTGTTTATACGGGGATAGGTCACAAGGAGCAAACCATGATGGATATTTTGCGGGTCACCAACCTGCCCACCTACCTGATGTCGGATTTGCAGCAAATCTATACCGTGCATGACCGCGACCACATCACCGATCCCAGTGCTTTGAACCGAATTCGCGCCATGGTGGGCGGTGGCGACGCCATCATCGACAAAAAATTAATGGCGCTGTTTCCCGCCTTGGAGTTCATCTCTATTTGCGGCGTGGGTTACGACGGCGTGGATGTCATTGGCGCCATGGAGCGTGGCATCAAGGTCAGCCACACACCTGGGGTGCTCAACGACGACGTGGCCGATTTGGCGCTGGGTTTGATGCTCTCCATTGCACGACGCATTCCGCAAGCAGACAAATTTGTGCGCAACAGCGATTGGGTCGATGGACCGTTCCCTTTGCAAACCAAAATGAGTGGTGCGCGGCTGGGCTTGGTGGGCATTGGTCGCATTGGTCAAGCCATCGCCAAACGTGCAGCAGCGTTTGACATGTCCATCGCCTATTACGCCCGTCATGCGGTGCCCACTTTGCCCTATACCTATTTCCCTTCAGCCAAGGAATTGGCTGCGAATGTGGATTTTTTGGTGGCCATCACCCCAGGCGGCCCCACCACCCGCAACCTGATTAACGCCGAGGTGTTGCAAGCTTTGGGTAATAAGGGTTTTTTGATCAATGTGGCACGTGGCGCAGTGGTTGATCAAGCTGCCTTGATTGACGCTTTGCAAAAGAAAGTGATTGCCGGTGCGGCCTTGGATGTGTATGCCGACGAACCGCGTGTGCCCGCCGAATTACGTAATTTGCAAAATGTGGTGCTCACACCGCATGTTGCCAGCGCCACGGTGCAAACCCGCCAAGCCATGGCCGCCTTGGCCTTGGCGAATTTGAATGCGCATTTTGAAGGGCAGGCGATTCCCGCCTTGGTCCCCGAGTGGGCGAACAGGGTTTAACACCCTGAAAGCGGTTTAGCGGCCGAAACCACCGCCACTTTTTTTGCCAGCGTAACCGCCGCCGCCGCCACCTGGTCGGCCACCACCGCCACCACCACCGCCTGTGCGGCGTTTGCCGCCACCACCGCCACCGCCACGGTTGTTGCGGCTGAGCAAGTCCACCGAGGTCATGGTCGGGTCGGGTTGACGGCCTGCACCGCCGCCGGATTTATGGCCAAACGCATTCACACCACTTTGGGTGCCCAAATGCGCATTGGCGCGGGGTTGGAAATCGTCTTCTTGGTGGTGCGAAGGGGGTTGGTGCTCAAAGTTGTCGCGGGGCATGCCATCGGACGCTGGGTTGCGTGGGCCGCGCTCAGGGCGGTCACGCCGTGGGCCTTGCGAGCGGGGTGCGCCGTTGTGCGCTGGGCCTGCGCCATGCGAGGGCTGTCCAGGGTTGGGGCTGCGGGGAGGGCGCTCAGAGCGAGTGGATGAGGACGGTCCAGCAGCACGCTGGCCTTGACCTTGCCCCTGCCCGCGACCTTCGCCACCGCGTCCACCACCCGCAGGTTTTTTCTCGCGGATGCGTTCCATCATTTCTTGGCGAGCTGCACGTGCAGCCGCAGCCATCACGTCGCGGCTAGGCGGTTTGCCCACACCGCCCCACAAGGTTTGGCGACCCATGGCAATGGGCTCGGCCCGTTCGTCGGGTGCGGGGCCAAAGCCCTCAACTTTTTCAACCTCAATGTTCTGACGTGTGAATTTTTCAATTTCTTGCATAAAGCCTTCCTCGTCCAAGGACACCAAACTGACCGCTTCTCCGCTGGCACCGGCGCGGCCGGTTCGGCCAATGCGGTGCACATAGTCTTCGCTGATATTGGGGATTTCGTAATTCACCACATGCGGCAAGTCATCGATGTCGATGCCTCGCGCTGCAATGTCGGTCGCTACCAACACGCGGATGTCGCCGCTTTTAAAGCCTGCCAGCGCTTGGGTACGGGCGGTTTGGCTTTTGTTGCCATGCAGCGCCATGGCAGTGATGCCTTGTTTGTTTAAAAAGTCGGCTACATGGTTGGCGCCAAACTTGGTGCGGCAAAACACCAGCACTTGGCTCCATTGTTTGGTCTCGATGATGTGGGCCAGCAAGGCTTTCTTTTGCTGCCTGCCCACGGGATGCACCACTTGTTTGATGAGTTGCACCGTGGTGTTTTCGGGCGTGACCTGAATGCTTTGTGGGTTGTGCAGCAACTGAGCCGCCAAATCGCGGATCTCTTGGCTGAAGGTGGCCGAGAACAACAGGCTTTGCTTTTCTTTGGGCACCAAGGCCAGCACTTTTTTCACGTCATGGATGAAGCCCATGTCCAACATGCGGTCGGCTTCGTCCAACACCAGCATTTGCACCGTAGAGAGGTCCAGAA
>JBILIR010000098.1:0-5853 GCA_044368955.1 Limnohabitans sp. | reverse complement strand
TTGTGATGAAAGGCTTAGAGGGCGAGGCTGATTTAAACAAGGACGGCAAGATTACTACGGGAGAACTTCAAACCTTCTTGGCTGAACATGTTCCAAGGCAAGCGATGAAGATGAACCGTAAGCAGGAGCCTCAATTGGTGGGTGACTCCGAGCGTGTATTGGTTTCTAGATAAGAGATATGTCTCATTCATTGAATCATCATCATTTAATATGCTGAAATTTTCAAAGTTTCTTGTTTTTACGATAGCTTTTTGTGGCCTTGAAGTACGAGCTCAAGTGTCCAGTGTTGAGGGGGTCACGCCCCTTGAGGGGGTGCAAATTACCCGGCCATCAAACGCTACGAGCGACGCTCAGCGTGAAGATAAGTACTGGGATGATGTCAAGGCTGTTGGGAACAAGGATGCTTTTGAAGCCTATATAAACGCATACCCCAAGGGTCGATATCTCAATCTTGCCAAGGCAAATCTGTCTCAGCTAAAAGCAAATAATTCCAATGCAACTAAAAAGACTGATGAATCCGATCTGGGTTTATTTATCTTCAAATCGATTCTTGACGAGATGATTAAAAATAACGAGTGATGCTGTAAATGAATGCTGTAATTAGTACGGACATGCTCAATTTTTTCTCGAAAGTTGGATTGCGATTCTTTGTTTGTTTTTACTTTTTGTTATCAACCGATTTGGCAATTACACAAGTATCAACTAATGAAGATTTGTTGCCACTAGATGGTTTTGTTACTCCAAGGGCAAACTCTGCTCACAATCAATCTACCAAAGCACTCTCCGTGTTCAAAGATTGTGATGTTTGTCCTGCCATGGTGGTTATTCCTGCGGGTAGTTTTTTGATGGGCTCACCCCCTGATCCTGAACAAGACCCCTTCAGTAATTCAAAACCTGAAAAAAAAGGTCAAGAGAGTGAAAAGCCTCAGCACCATGTTCATGTTCAATCATTCGCTATAGGTAAATATGAGGTGACTCAAGAGGAATGGTATGCGGTGATGGGAAACAATCCCAGTAAAAACAAAGGTCGAACACTACCTGTTGAATATGTATCTTGGGATGAAGCGCAGTTATTTGTACAAAAGTTGAGTCAAAAAACTGGAAACAAATACAGGCTACCTTCTGAGGCTGAGTGGGAATATGCAGCAAGAGGTGGGAGTAGTACTTTATATCCTTGGGGTAATAGTGACAACGAGTTGCATGTTTATGCTTGGTTTAGTGCTATTGCCAATGCAACAAATCCTGTGGGGCTCAAAAATCCTAATTCATGGGGGCTTTTTGACATGATAGGTAATGTCTGGGAGTGGACGCAGGATTGTTATCATTCCAATTACCTTGGTGCGCCTTTTGATGGCAGTTCGTGGACAAGTGGCGATTGCTCTCAGAGAATTTTGCGTGGCGGTGCCTGGACCAACCCTACTCGGGACTTGCGTAGCGCTATAAGAGGTAAGAGTGCCAACGCAAACAGAGACTTCAGCGTGGGTTTACGGGTTGCGAAAGACCTCTGACCTTTAGAAAATAAAGGGGAATATTGTCCCAGGATTGATCCGCATTAAATTCCAAGTTTTGATTTTGCGATTCCATCTTTTATTTCTTGGGCAACGCCAGATGGAACGATAACCTTGTTGAAAGGAAGAAATGCCACGCGGATCAATTTCCAGTGTCCACCAATATTAGGTATTGCCACTATGGTCCAAAAGAAGAGTAAATTGAAAAATGAACAAGCCAAGTGAGTTAACGCAAGGATCCATCCAAAAGTGAACATCCAAAGCAAATTGAAGACGCCGCTTATATTTTTTAAAGTTTCTTCAGTAATAGAGGTGTCATTGGATAAATTTTTGGCAGCCTTGTATTGATCCAGTTGAGCCTTGGTGACAACATCTCTGCCAAACGGCCATAAGGCAAATAGTGCCAATCTAAACAAGGGCTTAAACATGGGGAAGAAAACGATAGCACTGATGCCATACAAAATAAATAAAACGAATCCACCCATAAAAAACCAAATTATGTTTCCAAGTAATCTCATTTCATACTCCTAAATTAGGTGTGACTCTGATTCTATTGATGGTTGATTGGCAGTCTTCAATAGAGGCTGAGTACATAAATAATATAAAAAAAATTTCTTATATGGTTATATGTATTCATTTTTACGGCTTGATAAATCAATGGAGATCTATTCTTAAAAAAAGTTGACGAGCCTTAACCCCAGCACTGGCTCCACAGTTAGGGCTGCTTGGTTCCCCACCTGACCCGGTTGGCCGCTTCCCCATGTGGGAAGGCCCGTCGAGGTAAATTGTACGCCCCGTAGAATGAAGCCATGTTCTATTTGGTGCTCGCTCGCAAATACCGTCCCAAGACCTTCACTCAGTTGGTGGGTCAGTCGCATGTGGTGCAGGCCCTGACCAATGCGCTGCGTTCACAGCGTCTGCACCATGCTTATTTGTTCACCGGCACACGCGGCGTGGGCAAAACCACGGTGTCACGTATTTTGGCCAAGTCCTTGAACTGCGAAACCGGCATCACAGATGAGCCTTGTGGCGTGTGTTCTGCCTGTGTCGACATTGATGCAGGGCGTTTTGTGGATTACACCGAACTGGATGCGGCCTCTAACCGTGGTGTGGATGAAGTTCAGCAGTTGCTCGAACAAGCCGCTTACAATCCGGTGCAAGGGCGATTCAAAGTCTTCATGATTGACGAGGTGCACATGCTCAGCAACACCGCGTTCAACGCCATGCTCAAAACCTTGGAAGAGCCGCCCGAGTATTTGAAATTTGTATTGGCCACCACCGATCCGCACAAAGTGCCTGTCACCGTGCTGTCTCGCTGTTTGCAATTCAATTTACGACCGATGGCCCCTGAGACTATCGTTGAGCACCTGACGCAGGTGTTGGCCGACGAACAGGTGCAAGCCGATGTGCAATCCCTGCGATTGCTGGCCCGTGCTGCTCGAGGCTCCATGCGGGACGCCTTGTCGCTTACCGATCAAGCCATCGCTTTTGGCAACGGTGCATTGGCCGAAGCCGTGGTGCGCGATATGTTGGGCAGCGTGGACCGCAGCCATGTGTTCACCTTGATCGAAGCTTTGGCCCACGGCGATGGTGCCTTGGTGGTGAACACCTGCGAGTCGTTGCGTCATTTAGGCCTTTCTGCCAGCTCTTTGTTAGAAGAAATGGGCATGGTCTTGCAACGCATGGCGGTCAACCAAGCCGTGGCGCAAACCACTGCCAGCGATGACCCTGATCCGGATGTGCAGCGTATTGCTGGCTTGTCGCAGTTGATGCCTGCAGATGAAACTCAGTTGCTCTACAGCATTTGTTTGCATGGGCGGGCTGATTTGGGCTTGGCCCCCGATGAATATGCGGCGCTGACCATGGTGTTGTTGCGTTTGCTGGCCTTCAAGCCAGCCAAGGCTGAGGCTGAAAAAAAAACTCTGAAAACAGCGTCTGAGATCGTCACAACTGCTCCAAGGTTGCCAACACCTCCAGCAGCCCCTGCATCTGCACCCCCTATACCCAAAGCAGCAGCCACCCTGCCCACCAACGATTCAGCTCTTGGGGGGCAATGGTTATCCGTGGTGCAAGACATGGTCAAAGCCCAATTGATTCAAGCCATGACACGAGAATTGGCCATGCAGTCTCAATTGATGGCCCAAGCCGATGGGGTGTGGCATTTGCAGGTTGAAAGCGAGTCCCTCAACAGTGCCAGCAACCGTGATCGACTGCAACTGGCCCTGCAATCGCTGGGTCATGCGGTGACGCTGCAAGTTGCGCAAGGTCCTGTGCAAGACTCACCAGCCAGGCGCATCACCGCGCTGCAACAGCAACGCATGGCGCAAGCCGAAGCAGATATCCTCAACCACCCCAGCGTACAACGCCTGATCCAAGAATACGACGCCAAGATCATTCCTGGCACCCTAAGACTTCTAGACCACTGAAAGACCACCATGTTCAACAAAGGACAACTCGCGGGCCTGATGAAACAAGCCCAAGCCATGCAAGAAAACTTGAAAAAAGCCCAAGAAGAATTGGCTTTCATCGAAGTGACTGGCGAAGCCGGTTCAGGCATGGTGAAAATCCTCATGACCTGTAAACACCAAGTCAAACGCGTCACGATTGACCCCAGTCTCATGGGAGACGACAAAGACATGCTAGAAGACCTGATCGCAGCTGCATTCAACGATGGCGCTCGCAAAGCAGAAGAAGCTACCGAAGCCAAGATGGGCAAACTCACCGGTGGAATGCCCGGTTTGCCCGGCGGCATGAAGCTGCCTTTTTAATGCGCGACAACAGCGCCCTAGAGGCCTTGGTGCAAGCCTTAAGGCGTTTGCCTGGGGTGGGGCAGCGCTCTGCCTCACGCATGGCTTACCACTTGTTGCAACACGACCCAGAAGGTGCGCAATTGCTGGCGCGAACTTTGATCAATGCTGTGGAGGCCGTCAAGCATTGTCAACGTTGCCATACCCTGACCGAGTTTGATATCTGTGCAACCTGCCAAGACTCGCAGCGTGACGCCACACGTTTGTGTGTGGTGGAGACACCCGCGGACCAATCCGCTTTAGAGCGAACCTTGGCCTATCAGGGGCTTTACTTTGTATTGATGGGCAAACTCAGCCCGATTGAAGGCATTGGACCGCATGACATCGGCATGCAAAAGCTGATTCAAAGGGTGGACGATGGCTTGGTGCAAGAGGTGATCTTGGCCACCAATTTCACTGCTGAGGGGGAGGCCACTGCCCATGTTTTGAGTGAGGTCTTTAGACGCAAAGGCTTGGCAGTGACCCGCTTGGCGCGTGGGGTGCCGGTTGGCAGCGAATTGGAATATGTAGATTTAGGCACGATTGCCCATGCTTTGATGGACAGGCGTAGCACCTAAGGTTTTTACCAATAGGGGTGCACCTGATGCGCTCAATGTTGTGAATGCTTATGCTTAAAGTATGACAGATTCGCGCTTGACCGATCTTCCTTTGAGCCACCGGCGCCAATGGCTGATGGGTTGTTCGGCATTGGCCGCCTGCTTATCAATATCGCCTTTGGCAGCCTTGGCTAACCCTGACAAAACACGCCTGAGCTTGGTCTTAGACGACCGTGCATCCTTGTCCCACTTACCCTTGTTGCTTGCCGAGCAGTTGGGGTTTTTCAAAGCCGAAGGCTTGACGGTTGAGTTTGTCGAACAAGCCAGCCAAACCGCAGCCTTGTCTGCCTTGACGCAAGGCAGCGCCGATGTGCTGTGCGCTTCCTATGACAACGCATTGCTGCTTAAACAAAAAGGGTTTGATGCGGTCAGCATCGTGCAAATTGCGCGAACGCCACAATGGGCTTTGGGCATATCGAATAAAAACATCCCCAATTTCAAAACCATGGCGGATCTTCGCGGCAAGCGCATAGGCCTTTTGGATGAAGATGGTGCTGCACAACGTTGCCTGTCGTTCAGTGTGATGCGTTCAGGGCTTGGGTCCAATGACATTCAATGGGTCTATCTCAATTCATCGCTGGATGCCTTGGAGGCTGTTCGCAGTGGCTCTTTGGATGCTCTGTTTGCTTCAGACCCATTGATGACGGCGCTGGAGAAAAAGGACGATTTGGCCGTGGTCAGAAATTTCCGAACCCTCAAGCAAACCCAGCAGGTGTTTGGTGGGCTTTTGCCTGGAAACTGCTTGATAGTTTCCAACGACTTGGCGCAAGAGAATCCTTTCGTTTGCCAAGCCCTTGTATCGGCCGTGGTGCGCTTTCTTAAGTGGTTAAAAACCGCGGGTCCCTCCGACCTTTTGCGCTACATGGTGGACAACCCAGTGGTGCCAGACCGTTTGGTTTATCTGAATGCAGTTGACAACCTGCGTGAGAGTTTTTCCTTGGA
>JBILIR010000095.1:0-5904 GCA_044368955.1 Limnohabitans sp. | reverse complement strand
AAACCCGTTTGCGACCCTTGCGCCACCGTGTGCAAGTGGTGTTTCAAGACCCCAACCGATCGCTCAATCCGCGCATGACGGTGGGTGAGTCGCTGGTGGAAGGCGCTCGCAACTTTGGCATGGGTGTGGCCGAGGCCAAAGCCTTGGCCGAACAACTCTTGCAGCAAGTGCAGCTGCCCACGCAAGCCTTGGCGCGTTACCCCAGACAGTTCAGCGGCGGACAGCGCCAGCGCATCGCCATCGCCCGTGCCTTGGCCTGCAGGCCGCAGGTCTTGGTGGCGGATGAGGCGGTGAGTGCCTTGGATGTGTCGGTGCAAGCGCAGATATTGCAACTGTTGCGCGAAGTACAGCAGCAGTTTGGCCTTGGCCTATTGTTCATTACCCATGATTTGCGGGTGGCCGCGCAGTTGTGCGACAGCGTCATCGTCATGCACCAAGGGCAGATCGTCGAGTGTGGCAACACTGCCTCCTTGTATGCGCAGCCCCAACACGCTTACACCCGTGCATTGATGGCCAGCGCTCCAGGGATTGCGTCATGACCAAAGTGTTCATCGCGGGGTTTCAGCACGAGACCAACACCTTTGCCCCCAGCTTGGCCGATTGGGCGGCGTTCAACCGTGGCGACGCATTTCCGGCGTATATCCGTGGTCTGGCCATGCAAGCCCAGTTCACCGGCGTGAACATTCCGGTGGGTGGTTTCATCGATGCGGCCAAGCGCCATGGCTGGCAGCTGTGGCCCTCGGTGTGGGCGGGCGCCAGTCCCTCGTCGTTCGTCACCGAAGATGCTTTTGAGCGCATCGCGGGCGACATCTTGAGTGACCTCAAGCAAGCCTTGTTGCAAGGCGTGGACGCGGTGTATTTGGATTTGCATGGTGCGGCAGTGGCCGAACACGCCGACGACGCCGAGGGCGAGTTGCTGGCTCGGGTGCGAGCCATGATCGGCGAGGACATGCCCTTGGTGGCCAGCCTAGATTTACATGCCAACGTCACCCAGCGCATGTTGGCGCTTTGCGATGCTTTGGTGGCTTACCGCACCTACCCCCACATCGACATGGCAGAGACGGGCGAGCGTGCCGCCGACTTGCTGCAACGGCGCTTGCGTTTGGGTCGCCGCGAGGCGCTGGCGGTTCATCGCTTGCCGTATTTGATTTCGCTCAATGCGCAGTCGACGTGGTTGCAACCGGCCAAAGACATTTATGCGGCCATGGCCGACATGGACCGAGACAGCGACGCGGTACTGAGTTTTTGCATGGGCTTTCCCGCCGCCGATTTCGAGGAATGTGCGCCGGTGTTGTGGGCTTACGGCCCATCGCCTTCGCAAGCCCAAGCGGCTGCGGCTGCGCTAAGCGCCATGGCCTCGCCCCCTTCGCAGTGGCGCATGGATTTCTTGCTAGCAAGAGAAGCTGTCACGCAAGCCTTGGCTTTGGCGGCGCAGCACACCCGTCCCGTGTTGATCGCCGACACCCAAGATAACCCAGGCGCCGGTGGCGACAGCAACACCACCGGCATGTTGCACGCTTTGCTGCAACAAGGTGCTGGACAGCGCTACCCGCAAACCGTTGCCTTGGGTTTGATGTACCACCCCGAAGTCGCGGCTGTGGCCTGTGCCGCAGGGGTGGGCGCAGACATCGACGTGGTACTGGGCGTCTCGGTGCCCACCTATGCAGGCATGAGTGATGCACCCTTGGCTGTACGCGCCAAGGTGGTGGCGCTGAGCGACGGTCGCTGTGTGCTCAAAGGCCCGATGATGCGCGGCATGACCAGCCAATTGGGTGCCAGTGCTTGTTTGGATGTTCAAGGCGTGTTGGTGGCGGTGGTCAGCGGCAAAGCGCAACTCTTTGACCGTGAAATGCTGCGCACCGTGGGCATCACGCCCGAGGCGATGAAGTTGATTGTGCTGAAAAGCTCCAACCATTTCCGCGCCGACTTTGAACCTATTGCCAGCCATGTGCTGGTGGCCAAGGCTGCCGGTCCCATGGCGGCCGATCCAGCCGATTTGCCGTGGCGCAAACTCAGTCCGCTGACCCGCACACATGCCTGAAGGAGCTTCTGCCATGTCTGACTTGACACAACACACCGCAACACAGTTGTTAAGCATGTACCGTAGCGGCGAGGCCTCACCCGTAGAGGTCACACAAGCGGTACTGCAACGCATTGCGCGGTTGAACCCTTTGCTCAACGCCTTTTGTTGGGTGGATGAAAATGCTGCCTTGGCCAGTGCCCGTCAAAGTGAGGCACGTTGGCAAGCGCATCGTAAAAGTGGCCAAGCCGTGTTGCTCTTGGACGGCGTGCCCATGTCCATCAAAGACCTGATCCTCACTAAAGGCTGGCCCACGCTGCGTGGCAGCAAGACCGTCAATCCCGATCAGCCTTGGGAGGTGGATGCGCCTGTCACCGCTCGCTTGCGCGAGGCCGGTGCGGTGCTGTTGGGCAAGACCACCACACCCGAGTTTGGCTGCAAAGGCGAAACCAATTCCCTCTTGACCGGCATCAGCCGCAACCCTTGGAACCCCGCTCGGACACCGGGCGGCTCCTCTGGCGGCGCATCCGCTGCGGTCAGCGCTGGCTTGGGACCTTTGGCCATAGGCACCGATGGCGCAGGCAGTGTGCGTATTCCCGCCGCGTTTTGCGGCAACGTGGGTTTGAAGCCCAGCTTTGGCAGGGTGCCGGCCTACCCTTTGTCGCCGTTTGGCTCGGTGGCGCATCTGGGACCACATGCCATGACGGTGCATGACGTGGCCTTGATGATGAACACCATCGCCTTGCCCGATGCCCGAGACTGGACTTCCTTGCCCTTTGACGGCACGGACTACTTGGCTGGTTTGCAGGGGGGCGTCAAGGGCATGCGGGTGGCGTACTCGCCCACCTTGGGTTACGCCAAAAATGTCGACCCCGAGATTGCCGCCGCCACCGCGCTAGCGGCCAAGCATTTGCAAGACTTGGGTGCGCTGGTGGAACAGGTCGACCCCTTGACCGAAGATCCTTTGGACATCACCACAGGCTTGTGGTTTGCCGGTGCTTACAAAGTGTGGCAAACCTTAAACCCCGCGCAACAGGCCTTGACCGACCCCGACTTCCAAGCCCAAGCCGAATTGGGTGCACGGTTTGACGCCAATGCCATCCATACGCTGAACCAACGCCGTGGCGTGTTGGGCTCACACCTGCGTCAATTCATGCAGCGCTTTGACCTCATCCTCACCCCCAGCACCGCGGTCACCGCATTCAAAGCCCGACCCGCTGGCCACAGCCCCATGGACTCACAAGCCATGCTGGGTTGGACGCCGTTCAGCTACCCCTTTAACCTCAGCCAGCAACCGGCCATCAGCCTGCCCTGTGGCCTCACCCGTGACGGTTTGCCCATGGGTGTGCAGTTGGTGGGGCCCATGTTTGGCGATGCGAAGTTGCTGCAAGCGGCACAAGCCTTGCAGGCTTGCTATCCCGTGCAAAGGCCTGTGCTTTCTTGATGCGCCAACAGGTCTTAGCTCTTGCAGGGCTGTGTGAGATCATCGTGGGTTAACAAAGAAGCTCATGACACAACCAATTAGCATCGTCGGTCTTGGTGGCACCTTGCGCGATGGATCCTCCAGCGAAAAAGCCCTCAAAGTCGCCTTGGCACACGCCCAAAGCTTGGGCTGCGACACCCGCCTTTTTGCAGGCGCTGACTTGCTGCTGGCGCTTTACGACCCTGCGCGTACCGAGCGCAGCCCCGCCGAAGTCGCTTTGGTAGACGCCTTGCGCCATGCCGATGGCATCATCTTCGCCAGTCCCTCTTACCATGGTGGTCTGTCGGGTTTGGTGAAAAACGCCATCGATTACATCGAGGACATGCGTGGCGATAAGCGGGTGTATTTGTCGGGCCGTGCCGTGGGGTGCATCGTTTGTGCCCATGGCGCACAGGCCATGGGAACCACGCTGTCTTCCATGCGCGATATCGTCCACACCTTGCGCGGCTGGCCCACACCCTATGGCGCTACTTTGAATGTCTCCGCGCATCCCTTTGGTGGGGCGGGCCAAGCAGCTGATCCCTTGGCGCTTCAAGCCTGTCAAACCGTGGCCGAAGAAGTTGTTCAATTTGCCAAGGCTTTTCGACAAATCTGAGACGCTTACAGATGGGTAACATCTCGGCCTTTGATGCTT
Organism: Limnohabitans sp.; assembly: GCA_044368955.1. GTDB lineage: Bacteria > Pseudomonadota > Gammaproteobacteria > Burkholderiales > Burkholderiaceae_C > Limnohabitans. The sequence goes on along the minus strand of JBILIR010000095.1, from coordinate 1,767 downwards.
CGCAACCCTTCCATGGCATTCATCGCACTTGACGTAGGCAACACCCGCTTGAAATGGGCAATGTACAACGCCCCACACCCCCATGCACAGCTGCTGGCGCAGGGTGCGGTGTTTTTGGAAAACATCGACAAACTCGCCGATGATGACTGGGGCAAATTGCCGTTGCCTGAAAGCATGTTGGGCTGCATCGTGGCCGGTGAAGCGGTGCGTCGTCGTGTGGAAGAGCAGCTCGAGCTGTGGGACTTGACGCCGCATTGGGTGGTGTCGTCTGCCAAAGAAGCCGGTTTGGTCAATGGCTATGACCACCCCGCACGGCTGGGGGCAGACCGCTGGGTCGCCATGGTCGGTGCATTGGCGCATATGCGGGCGCAAACCGCAGAAACCGCCACGCGACCCATGGTGGTGGTGATGGTCGGCACGGCCGTCACGGTGGAAGCGATTTCTGCCGAGGGTGAATTTTTAGGCGGCCTGATCTTGCCTGGCCACGGCATCATGTTGCGTGCTTTGGAGTCGGGCACCGCAGGCTTGCGGGTGCCCACCGGCGAGGTTCGTGCCTTTCCCACCAACACCAGTGATGCGCTCACCAGTGGTGGCACCTATGCCATTGCCGGCGCTGTTGAGCGCATGGTGCAACATGTGAGGGAACACTGCCACGCCGAACCGCTGTGCTATATGACCGGTGGTGCGGGTTGGAAGATGGCGCCCAGCATGTCGGTGCAGTGTGAGTTGATCGACAGCTTGATTTTTGACGGCTTGCGCGAAATTGCCGCCCAGCGTTTGGCGGCAGTCGCTGCGCGTTAAGCCGCTAAAGTTTCTACCTGTACGGCGCAGTCGTAGAACACGGGAGCGCGGCCCATGTCGGTGAGACGCTGCGAAGTGAGTTCATTCACATTCGTGCCGTCACTGCCAAGCTTGCGCCACCAAATACCCAACCCCACGACCATGCCTGCTTGGGCGCGGGTGCTGATCTGCGCTTTGCATTGGTAGCTGCCACGGTCATTGAAAACACGCACCATTGCCCCGTCTTTGACCTGCCGTGTGGCCGCGTCATCGGGGTGAATTTCTAGGAGTGGTTCGCCCTCCATGTCGCGCAGGCTTTTCACATTCACAAAGCTGGAGTTCAAAAAATTGCGAGCAGGCGGTGAAATCATGGCCAGCGGGTAGGTGGCTTGAGGGTTGGCGGGTTCGTAGTTGGGCAGGTAGTCGGGCAGGCCGTCAAGTCCTTGCGCTGCTAAGCGTTCGCTGAAGAACTCGCACTTGCCCGAAGCTGTGGGAAAACCACCGTTTGCAAACGGCGCATCAGCCACCGGCCAATGCGCAAAACCATTCTTTAACAAGGCGTCCCAAGTGACGGGGCTTGCACTGGCGAGGTTGCGCGGGTGTTGCAGTGCCAAGCGGCACAGGCTTTCGTCGTCTTCTTGCAACAAGGGGTTGTGCAGCCCCATGCGGACGCTGAGTTCACGAAAAATTTGCGTATTGGTTTTGGCCTCACCCATGGGCGCAATGGCCGGGCGATTCAGCACCATGTCGGTATGGCCATAGCTGTTGTGGATGTCCCAGTGTTCGAGTTGTGTGGTGGCGGGCAGCACATAGTCGGCATGGTCGGCGGTGTCGGTCATGAAGTGCTCAAGTACCACGGTGAACACATCTTCCCGAGCAAAGCCTTTGACCACCTTGGCTGACTCGGGGGCCACCGCCACGGGGTTGCTGTTGTAGACCACCACGGCCTCGATCAAGCCAGGCGTGTTCAATGCGTCGCCAATCGTG
>JBILIR010000179.1:0-4235 GCA_044368955.1 Limnohabitans sp. | reverse complement strand
CCTTTTGCCCACGATGACGCTGGGTTTGATGGCAGCGTCTCGTGAAGCCGTGCTCGGTAAATTCCCCATGCCTTCAGTATTGTTCATAGGATTTCGTGAAGGTCCTCTTCAGTCCCAACGTATGCTGCTGATTGGGTTTTGCTATGCCATGTTGTTTTGCGTGATGTTGGCTTTGTCTTCTTTGCTCGATGGGGGTGAATTTGCCCGCATGTACTTATTGGGTGGCGAAATCAATGAGACCATCGCCACAGACAGCAGTTTTCAAGACGCAGTGATGTTGTCACTGCTGCTGTATTTGCCCCTCTCGGCTTTGTTCTGGCATGCCCCAGCACTTATTCATTGGCATAAACAGCCAGTCGCGAAAAGCCTGTTTTTTAGCATCGTGGCGTGTATCAGCAACTGGCGTGCTTTTGCGCTGTTTGGCTTGACTTGGGTCTTGATCTTTGTCACCACCAGCCTGCTCTTAGGCGTTATCAGCATGCTGACGGGGGATGGGCAACTCACTTTGATGCTGTTATTGCCTGCCATGTTGATGATGTCGGCGATGTTTTTCACATCTTGCTACTTCAGTTTCAGAGACTGTTTTGTCAGCGAACCCGTGCTGGCTTAAACCTGCGTCAACTTGGCCACCGACAAGGCCAACCATTTCACACCATGCCGCGCAAATTTCACCTGTGCACGCGCATCTTCTCCCAGCCCCTCGACGGAGACCACAGCACCCTCGCCAAATTTGGTATGAAACACTTGCAAACCAGCACGTACCCACGCATTGGGACCACTGGCTTGCGCCGCTGCTCGCTGTGGAACAACAGGTGGGGTGGCAGTGTAGAAGCCTGCACGTTGGTTGTCGGACTGGCCAAAGCTTGCCGGCCTTGAACCCCACATCGCAGGAGCCAAACCAGTTTGGGGAGTCAACCATTTCAGCGTGTGCTCAGGCATCTCTTCAAAGAAACGGCTCTTGATGTTGTAGCGGGTTTGGCCATGCAGCATGCGGGTTTGCGAATGGCTAAGGTAAAGCCGCTTGCGAGCACGGGTGATGGCCACATACATGAGGCGACGTTCTTCTTCCAGCCCCTCAAAGTCACTCATGGCGTTTTCATGGGGGAACAAGCCCTCCTCCAAACCGGTGATGAACACACAATCAAACTCCAAACCTTTGGCCGCATGCACCGTCATCAGCTGCACCGCATCTTGGCCCGCTTGGGCTTGGTTGTCGCCTGACTCCAAGGCAGCGTGGGTCAAAAACGCCACCAAAGGCGACAAGGTTTCGCCAGTTTCTTCGTTGGGGGTACTGGCCTCACCGCGTGCAGCTTGCGCCGCGGCAAAGTCTGCTTGGCTTTGCATGGCTTCGTCAACTGGCAAAGCCACCGCATCTTTGCCAAAGCCTTCTTGGGTGACAAAGCTTTCTGCCGCGTTGACCAACTCCTGCAAGTTCTCCACCCTGTCCGCGCCTTCGCGCTCAGCTTGGTAATGCTCAATCAGCTTGCTGTGGTCTAACACCAACTCGATGATTTGTCGCAGTGTTTGCCCCTGCGTTTGCTCTCTCAGCACATCGATCTTGGCAACAAAGGCAGACAAATTGGTACCCGCTTTGCCAGTGATGGTGCTGACCGCATCATGCAAGGCGCAACCAGTGACACGCGCAGCGTCTTGCAATTGCTCGATGCTGCGTGCACCAATGCCGCGCGGTGGGAAATTGACGACACGAAGAAAACTGGTGTCGTCACGCGGGTTTTCTAGCAAGCGCAAATACGCTAACGCATGTTTGATTTCTGCCCGCTCGAAAAACCGCAAACCGCCATAGACACGGTAAGGCATGGCGGCATTGAAAAGCGCCGTCTCAATCACGCGGCTTTGGGCATTGCTGCGATACAGCACCGCCACTTCACTGCGTGTAGCAACCCCTTTGCTACCGTCCCCGTCGCGACCATCGCGCAACAGTTGTTTGATTTCATCCACCATCCAGTGCGCCTCAGCCAAGTCGCCCGTGGACTCCATCACCCTAACCAACTCACCCGCACCTTGGGTGGTGTGCAGGTTTTTGCCTAAGCGGGTTTTGTTGTGTTTGATGAGCTCATTGGCGGTATCCAAAATATGGCTATGGCTGCGGTAGTTTTGCTCGAGTTTGATTTGGTGCTGGACCGCGTACTCGCGCACAAAGTCAGCCATATTGCCCACCCGTGCACCGCGAAAAGCATAAATACTTTGATCGTCATCCCCCACCGCCAAAACTGCGCTGTGTGGGCCAGTGAGCAACTTGATCCAAGCGTATTGAAGTCGGTTGGTGTCTTGAAACTCATCAATCAATATATGCGTGAAGCGCTGTTGGTAATGCTCTCTTAAAGCATCGTTGTCACGCAGCAGTTCAAAACTACGCAACATCAACTCGCCAAAGTCAACCACCCCTTCTCGCTGGCACTGGTCTTCATACAGTTGGTAGATCTCCACCTTTTGGCGCGTCTCTGCATCGCGCACTTGCACGTCCTTGGGACGCTGACCGTCTTCTTTGCAACCCGCAATAAACCACTGCAGTTGCTTAGGAGGAAAGCGTTCGTCATCAATATTGTGCTGCTTGACCAATCGCTTGACCGCTGACAACTGGTCTTGGGTATCCAAAATTTGAAACGATTGAGGCAAGTTGGCTAATTTCCAATGTGCTCGCAAAAAACGGTTACATAAGCCGTGGAAAGTGCCAATCCACATGCCACGCACATTGACTGGCAACATGGCGCTCAATCGCGTCAACATCTCTTTGGCGGCCTTGTTGGTGAAGGTCACCGCCATCAAACTGCCGGCACTGGCTTGACGGGTTTGCAACAGCCAAGCAATGCGGGTGGTCAACACACGGGTTTTGCCCGAACCAGCACCTGCCAGTATGAGGGCGTGCTGGGCAGGCAAGGTGACAGCTGCCAATTGCTCATCATTCAAACCCTGCAGCAAAGGACTTTGCAGAGCGTGCGCGATAGCGGCGGGAGAAGGGTCAGATGAAAGCATGGCTCGATTGTAGGCAGGCCTACTTTGGATTCTGCGTAGAATCAATCACCGGGCCCAAGTTTCTTGTCGCTCGGTTTTTTTATGTCTGGAGCCTTGGCGATGGAAATTTTTGATTACGACAATATTCTCTTGCTACCGCGCAAATGCCGGGTGCAAAGCCGCTCAGAATGCGACACATCGGTCACCTTAGGCCAACGCAGCTTTCGCTTGCCCGTGGTGCCTGCCAACATGAAAAAGGTGGTGAATGAAAGTATTTGCGAATGGTTGGCCAAGAGCGGCTATTTTTATGTGATGCACCGCTTCGATTTGGACAATGTGCAGTTTGTGAAAGATTGCAAAGCCAAAAATATGTTTGCCTCTGTATCTCTTGGCGTCAAACAGGCAGATTACGACACCGTGGCGCAGTTGTTGGCGCTGGGCTTGGTGCCCGATTACATCACCATCGATATTGCCCATGGCCACTCGGACAATGTGCAACGCATGATTGCACACCTGAAAGAAAAAATGCCTTCAGCTTTTGTGATTGCAGGCAATGTGGGTACCCCCGAGGCCATCATCGATTTGGAAACCTGGGGTGCAGATGCCACCAAGGTGGGCATTGGCCCTGGCAAGGTGTGCATCACCAAACTCAAAACCGGCTTTGGCACGGGTGGCTGGCAGTTGTCGGCACTGAAGTGGTGTGCAAGGGTTGCCACCAAGCCCATCATTGCGGATGGCGGTATTCGCGAACACGGTGATATTGCCAAAAGCATCCGCTTTGGTGCGTCCATGGTGATGATCGGCTCCATGCTTGCGGGTCATGAAGAAAGCCCTGGGCAAACGGTTGAAGTCGATGGCAAGTTGTACAAAGAGTATTACGGCTCAGCGTCGGACTTCAACAAGGGTGAATACAAGCATGTGGAAGGCAAGCGCATTTTGGAGCCCATCAAAGGTCGACTCCAAGACACCATGCGCGAAATGCAAGAAGACTTGCAAAGCTCGATTTCTTACGCGGGTGGCACCAAGCTGATGGATATCCGCAAAGTGAACTATGTGATTTTGGGTGGTGCCAATGACGGCGAACACCTGCTGATGTAAGCTCGATACCATGACCCTGCTCAAAGCCCCTGAACTTCTCCTGCCAGCCGGTTCCCTGGACAAAATGCGTGCCGCCTACGACTTTGGTGCGGATGCGGTGTACGCGGGTCAACCGCGCTATTCGTTGCGTGCTCGTAACAATGAGTTTCGATTGGAGCAAATTG
>JBILIR010000094.1:0-5923 GCA_044368955.1 Limnohabitans sp. | reverse complement strand
GCCCAAGTCCTGCAGTTGGCGCATTTTGTTGAGCACTACGGTGTGGCCGATGTGGATGTCGGGCGCTGTGGGGTCAAGCCCCAGCTTGATGCGCAAGGGCGTGCCCGTGGCATGGGAGCGCTGCAATTTTTTCAACCACTCTTGCTCAGGTAGTAATTCCTCGCAACCACGTTGGCTGACTTGCATGGCATGCAAAACCTCTTCCGAAATAGAGGTTCCCGATGTAGATGCTTGATTCATATAAAAATTTAAAATTTTTGTCAATAAAAAGTGCTTGTATACTCTTCGCTTACTTGAACGGGCTTGGAACTTCCTTTGCCTGCTCGTTTTAAACAACAGGATATTGCAGTTTGCAACAGTTAGACACACCATCTTCGCGAGACACGGTGCCCACTTCCAAACCATGGTTGTGGCATATCAGTCTGTTGCTGCTTTTGGGTGCAGGTGGCGCACTGGCTGTGGCTGGATTGTCGCCGCTTTCTTCCTCGCTTCCTGTCAAGCAGCTGGTGGAGTCGGTCAGCACCCTGTCGCTAGACAATCAAATACAAAGTTTAAAGAGGGGCGATATTCGCCTTTACCGTGCAGACACTTCACGCTCGAGCGATAGCGCTGACAGTTTGTTGGCCCGATTGAATGTCAGCGATGTACAGGCTGCTGAGTTCATGCGAGCAAATGCCTTGGTACGTGGCAATTTGCTTGGCCGTGCTGGTCGCTCGGTCCGCGCTGAAATGGACGACGACAACCGCTTGCTGCGATTGACAGCCCGTTGGGCCACCGACAGCAGTGTCAGCTTTCAACGCTTGGTGATCGAACGTCAAGACCTGGGTTTTGTTGCACGGCTTGAAACTGGCGAGCTTGCGTCCTCTGTCCGTCTGTCCAGTGCGTTCATCCAAAGCTCATTGTTTGCAGCCACGGATGATGCTCACATACCAGACAGCATCGCGGTTCAGTTGGCTGAAATTTTTTCTGGTGATATCGATTTTCACCGTGCACTGCGCGTGGGTGACCGCTTCAGTGTGGTTTATGAAACCCTGGAAGCTGATGGGGAGACCATCAAGTCGGGAAAAGTCTTGAGCGCTGAGTTTGTCAACCGAGGTAAACAGTACCAAGCCATGTGGTTTCAAGAAAACGCTGGCCAAGCTGGTGGCTATTACAACTTGGAGGGTGAAAGTTTGCGCCGCGCCTACCTCGCCTCGCCGCTGGCATTTTCTCGTGTCAGCAGTGGTTTCAAAATGCGCTTTCACCCGATTTTGCAAACTTGGCGAGCACATTTGGGGGTAGATTACGCGGCCCCCACGGGTACACCTGTGCGCTCGATTGGCGTAGGTGTGGTTGAAAGTGCAGGCAATTTAGGTGGCTATGGTAAGGCGGTGGTGGTGAAACACAATAATGGGCACAGCACTGTCTATGCACACCTGAGCCAAATGTCGGTGCGCCGTGGTCAATCTGTGACCCAGGGTCAAACAATTGGCAAGGTAGGCGCCACCGGATTGGCGACCGGTCCGCATCTGCATTTTGAATTTCGCGTTAATGGCAAACACCAAGACCCTCTGGTGATGGCACAAAAAAGCGAGAGCGTGCCCGTGTCTGCCCAAGCGCGACCTGCATTTGATCAATTGGCTAAGCAGGTTGGACAACAATTGGCCTCTGCCTCGCTGGTGCTGCCTGTACCCTGAACGTCTAATGTCCACGCTCTATATAGGCGTGATGTCGGGAACCTCGCTTGACGGGGTTGACGCTGTTTTGGTGGACTTTGCATCTGGTTGTCGTGTGCTGGGTCACCAAACCTTGCCCTTATCGCCACCTTTAAAGCAAACGCTGCTGGACCTTAACCATGCTGGTTTGAACGAACTGCACCAATCTGCAATGGCCGCCAATGCTTTGGCCAAGATCTATGCCAACGCCATTGATTTACTGCTGGATCAGCAAGGACTGCGCTCTGCTTCGGTTCGTGCCGCTGGGGTCCATGGGCAAACCGTGCGGCACCAACCAGGCTTACACGATGGCGTGGGCTACACCCTTCAACTCAATAACCCTTCTTTGCTGGCAGAACTTTGTGGCATTGATGTGGTGGCTGATTTTCGCAGCAGAGATGTTGCGGCCGGTGGCCAAGGTGCGCCTTTGGTACCTGCCTTTCACCAATCACTGTGGGGCAGCACGGCAGAAACAAACGTCATACTCAATATCGGAGGCATGGCCAACCTCAGCATCTTGCACCCAGATAACAGTGTTCTAGGTTTTGACTGCGGCCCTGGCAATGTCCTGCTTGACCTGTGGTGCCAGCAACATCTGGGTCAAGCATATGACGCCGATGGTGCTTGGAGCGCCAAAGGAAAACCGTCTGAAGCATTGATTCAACACATGCTGACCGAACCTTTTTTTGCGCTCGCACCACCCAAAAGCACAGGCCGCGATTTGTTTCATGCGCAGTGGCTTGCTCAATACCTTTCAGATTTTCAATCCCTGTCGCCTGTGGATGTTCAAGCCAGCTTAGTGCACCTGAGCGCTCGCAGTGCCACAGAAGCTGTGGCTCGTTTTGCGCCTAAGGCCCGCGGTTTATGGGTCTGTGGTGGCGGTGCCTACAACTTGCAACTGATGTCACTGCTTTCCAGCTATCTACCCAAGATTGAGGTGAGTACGACAGCGTCCCATGGCTTGCCACCATTGCAAGTGGAAGCGGCTGCGTTTGCTTGGTTGGCCAGGCAATTTGTATTGGGTTTGCCTGGCAACCTGCCTGAAGTGACTGGTGCCAAAGGCTTACGCGTTTTGGGCGGGCTGTACCCCGCTTAAAACTTAAGCAGAGAAGGAAGAACCACAGCCACAGGTAGAAGTGGCGTTGGGGTTTTTAATGACGAACTGGGCACCTTGCAAATCTTCTTTGTAATCGATTTCAGCACCTAATAAATACTGGTAGCTCATGGCGTCAATCAGCAAGGACACACCATTTTTAGACATGGTGGTGTCGTCTTCATTGGTGATCTCATCAAATGTGAAGCCATATTGAAACCCTGAGCAACCGCCGCCTTGGACAAAAACTCGCAATTTCAAATCGGTATTGCCTTCTTCAGCGATTAAATCGGCCACTTTGGCAGCAGCGCTGTCAGTGAACACGATGGGTTCGGGCATGGTGGTAGGTGTTGCTTCGGCTAAGGTACTCATGGCGCACTCCGATATCTTGATGGGTTAATAGTAACCTAGTTTACTCAACAATACCCTAGGGAGGGTCATTTAGTTTGACCAAAAAAAAACCGCCAGCACGTGAATGCCAGCGGCTCTTGTTTGGCCTTGCCCACGCCATGTGGGCACAACAGCATCAGCGTTTGCTGAACTGCTTACGGCGACGAGCACCGTGCAAACCGACCTTTTTACGCTCGACTTCACGCGCATCGCGGGTGACAAAGCCAGCTGCGGACAGCACGGGCTTGAGCGTTGCGTCGTAATCGATCAGGGCGCGGGTGATGCCGTGACGGGCTGCACCGGCTTGACCAGATTCACCACCGCCTTGCACATTGATCTGGATGTCGAAAGATTCGGCATGTTGCGTCAAAAACAGGGGTTGTTTGGCGATCATGATGGAGGTTTGACGGCCGAAGTATTCAGCGATGTCTTTGCCATTGATCTTGATTTGACCCGTGCCTTTTTTCAGAAACACACGGGCGACGCTGGATTTGCGACGGCCGGTGCCATTGTTCCATTCACCAATCATTTGGACGCTCCTGGGATATCCAGCACTTTAGGCTGTTGGGCGGTATGGGGATGCTCGGCTCCGCCGTACACCTTGAGCTTTTTGATCATGGCAAATCCCAAAGGGCCTTTGGGCAACATGCCTTTGACTGCTTTTTCCAAAGCACGGCCGGGGTGCTTGGCTTGCATATCACGAAAGTTCATGCTGGAGATGCCACCTGGGTAGCCAGAATGGCGGTGGTACATCTTGTCTAAGGACTTGTTGCCTGTGACACGAATTTTGGATGCATTGATGACGACAATGTAGTCGCCGGTATCGACGTGGGGCGTATAAATGGCTTTGTGCTTGCCGCGTAAACGGAGGGCTGCTTCGCTGGCAATCCGTCCGAGCACCTTATCGGTGGCGTCAATCACAAACCACTCATGCGTCACGTCAGCGGGTTTTGCGCTGAAAGTGGACATTTTTTTCCTAGAGTGGGTTGTGGGGCCCTTTTCCACGGTCGGTGTTCCTCTGCTGGGAACCTCTTAGGTGGGGATGACAACTTCGCCGCGGGGCCTTGTTCGCTGCGAAGCCTACTATTCTATGCCATTTAATGGGTTTTCAAGCTATTTTGCTTTGGGCGGGTTACGATAGTGCATGTTCAGTTACCGCCACGCCTTTCATGCAGGAAACCATGCCGATGTCCTAAAACACACGGTTTTGATCTCTACGATGCACTATCTTGCACAAAAAGAGGTCGGCTACACCGCCATCGATACCCACAGCGGTCCTGGCCTTTACAAACTTGACAGCCCTGATGCCAAGCAAAGCGGTGAAGCGCAAGAAGGCTTATTGGCGCTGATTCGCAACAAATCCAAGCTTTCCGGACCGATGGCCCCTGCTTTGCTGGCCTACCGCGCCGTCCTAGACCACTTTAACCCGCAAGGCGGTTTGTTGAACTACCCTGGTTCGCCATTTATCGCCCATCATCTGTTGCGCGAGCAAGACAAGCTAAAGTTGTTTGAAATGCACCCCACCGATATTCGCAACTTAATGGCGAATATCGAGGCCCTGCAAGCCGGTCGCCAAACCATGGTGGTGAACGAAGATGGGTTTTTAGGGCTGCCCAAGTACCTGCCACCACCCACCCGCCGCGGCTTGGTGTTCATTGATCCCAGCTATGAAATCAAACTCGATTACGAGCGTGTGGTGGTGGCTGTGTCGACTGGCTTACAGCGATTTGCCACGGGCACTTTTGTGGTGTGGTATCCCATCATTCCACGGCCGCAAGCGCACAGCTTGCCGCGTCATTTGACCAATTTGGCTCGCCAGTCGAACCGTCCTTGGTTGCATGCCACTTTGCGCATCCGTTCGGGGGCACAACGTCCAGAAGCGGTCACCGGCGACCCCGTCAAACGTTTGGGCTTGGTCGAAAGCGGCATTGTGGTGATCAACCCGCCGTTCACTTTGAAAGAGGAATTGGAAGCCGCGTTGCCCCAAATGGTGCAACTCATGGGGCAAGACAAACAAGCGGGATTTACGCTGAACACCGGTTAGCCAACCGGCCGGTTGGCTAATTGATATAATGTTTCCATGCCTTGTTGACCAAGGGCAATGGAGCTTCTCATGTATACACAGGCTTTGGACCTGAATCCCCAGCTGAACAACCTTACTGTCGCCTCGACGGACGCAGACAAACAAGCCCATTTTGAAGACACCATCAACCGCGAAGGCAAGATCGAACCCCGCGACTGGATGCCCGAGCACTACCGCAAAACTCTGGTGCGCCAAATCAGCCAACATGCGCACAGCGAAATTGTCGGGATGCTGCCCGAAGGCAACTGGATCAGCCGCGCACCCAGCTTGAAACGCAAAGCCATTTTGATTGCCAAGGTGCAAGACGAGGGTGGCCATGGCCTGTACCTGTACAGCGCCGCCGAAACCTTGGGCACCAGCCGCGACCAAATGCTTGATGCACTGCACACAGGCAAAGCCAAATACAGCTCGATCTTCAACTACCCCACCCTCACCTGGGCCGATGTGGGCGTGATCGGATGGCTGGTTGACGGCGCTGCCATCATGAACCAAATCCCGCTGTGCCGCTGCTCCTATGGGCCGTATGCCCGCGCCATGGTGCGCATTTGCAAAGAAGAGTCGTTTCACCAACGCCAAGGCTTTGAGTCGCTGATGGTGATGATGCAAGGCACGCCCGAGCAACAGGCCATGGTGCAAGACGCGGTCAACCGCTGGTGGTGGAAG
>JBILIR010000149.1:0-4746 GCA_044368955.1 Limnohabitans sp. | reverse complement strand
GCTGACTGACGAAACCTTGGGCGACCACATCGAGCAAGTCGAGGAAGAAAAAATCAAGCTTGCTGAAGTCAGGCTCCTGCCTGATACCCCAGCACCGGTCCTCCCAAGCCAAGCCAAACCAGTTGCCCAAGTAAAGCAGCAGCCCATTGTCAAAAAAGCACCTGAGGCGCCAAGCCCAGAAATGATCAAACAGCAGCAGGAAGCGCTACTTGCCAAACAGCACAGGATGGAAGAGTTTCATGGCAGGGTCGACGCCATTCGAAAAACCGTGAACGATATCAATTCAAAGCTCGACCACATCTCCCCTCATGAGAAGAAAAACCACTAAAGCTGAACCAAGCTAATAGGCTTAGGTATTGGGCCCCGTGTCCAAACCTTGTGGCTGGTAACTGGCCAATACCTTGTCTATACGCCTGCCGTCTAAGTCAACCACCTCAAAGCGCCAGCCTTCTGCATAGGTGGCTTCACCCACTTGCGGCAATCTGCCAGAAACGGCTAGCAGCAGTCCAGCCAGCGTGTTGTAGATGGCATCGTCTTCTTGCGGCAGAGATTTGAGATTTAAACGCGATTTAAGTTCTTGTACAGGCATCATGCCATCAAGCAACCAACTTCCGTCTTCGCGCTGTACCGCCCAGGCTTCATCTTCTGCATTGGTTTGCACCAATTCACCGGTGATCGCTTCGAGCAAGTCTCGTGGCGTCATCAAGCCTTGCACAACCCCATATTCGTCCACCACCAAAACCATGCGTCCGCCGCCGCTGGGAGCAGGTGTATTGGACGATTTATGGGGATGGCGAAATTGCGCCAACATGTCTAAACCGCTGAGTGTCTCTGGTACAAAAACAGCGGGCTCCATCCATTGTGTGATGGGCTCAGCAGAGCTGCGGTTATGTAACAAACTGGCCATGCTGACAACGCCCATAATTTCATCCAAACCTTCACGGCAAACGGGATACCAAGAGTGCGCATCCAGTTCAGACAAAGACTCCACCGCTTGCTGGGTTGTCAGTTGGCTGTCAAGCCATACGATATCTGTACGAGGCACCATGATGGAGGGTAATTCCCTCTCATCCAAATGAAATACATTTTTAACCATTTGGTGCTCGTGATGCTCAATCAAACCTGCGTCCACACCTTCGACCAAACTCGCGCGAATCTCCTCCTCGGTCACTTGTCGCGTTTGATGCGCATCGATGCGTAACAAATGCAAAATAACAGCAGTGGTTTTTGAAAGCAGATGCACCAAAGGTCTGGTCATCATGGCTGTGGCAAGCATCATTGGCGCAGTCCATCGTGCGGCTGTTTCAGGAAACAACTGACCAATGCGTTTTGGAACAAGTTCGCCAAACAAAATCGTATTGAATGTAATGACAGTGACCACCACAGTGGTAGCCAAAATACCGGCCACTGGCTCAAGAACGGTCCATCCTGATAACCACGCAGACAAGCTACTGCTGAATGCAGCCTCCCCCACAATGCCATTGATGACGCCCAATGTGGTGATGCCGATTTGAATAGTTGACAAAAACTCTGTTGGCCGTGTTTGCAGCGCCAAGGCGGCCTTAGCGCCATAAGCGCCTGAAGCCTCGAGCTGCGATAGCAAAGTTTTTCGACTGGATGCCAACGCCATCTCTGACATGGCAAAGATGGCATTCAGGAAGGTCAAAAAAATAATCAGCAATACATCCATGGCATCAGGCAGTCAAAAACCCGCAAGGGTGAGGTTCAGAAGAATCTATGACAATCATGCCATGGCACTTTACTTGATTGGCGACATACAGGGCTGCGACAGCGCATTGTCGCAATGGCTTGCACAGGTAGACTTTTCGCCAAGCCGCGACACCGTGTTTCTGCTGGGTGACTTGGTCAACCGTGGGCCAGACAACCTTGGGGTTTTGCGACGCTTGCACAACTTGGGTAGCAGTGCACGGTGTTTGCTTGGCAACCATGATCTGCATTTGCTGGCCATACACCTTGGCATTCAACCCCTCAAACGAGGGGATACTGTTGACGATATTTTGCAAGCGCCAGATCGACACACTTTGATTGATTGGTTGCGTATGCAGCATTTGGCGATGCATGAAGAAGGTGTGCTGATGGTCCATGCGGGGGTGTTGCCACAATGGGACCTGGCGCAAACCCTCGCACTGGCCAACGAAGTGCAAACGGTTTTGCGAGGTCCCAGTTGGCAAAAATTTATCGCTCAGATGTACGGCAACTTGCCCGCCGCTTGGAACGATGAGCTCCAAGGTGTTGAGCGATTGCGGGTGATTGTGAATGCAATGACCCGGTTGCGCTTTTGCACAGCCTTGGGCGAGATGGAATTTCAACACCACCTTGACGCGTCGCAAGCACCGCCAGGGTTTATGGCTTGGTTTGATGTCCCTGAGCGTCGAACGCGAGATACCTGTATCGCTTTTGGCCATTGGTCTACCTTGACGCCCATGCAACGCCAAGACGTTATCGAGCTTGACACAGGTTGTGTTTGGGGACGGTGTTTGAGCGGACTTGAGTTGAATGCCAAGGGTCCGGGGATTAACCAACGTCATCAGATTGACTGCGCAGCCTTCGCCCAAGCGCGGAGCTGATAAGAGGTCAACGGTCTTAAGCCGTGGTTTTGAAAAGAGCGGCAACTTTGCGCTTGGGTTTGATGTTGGGGGAAATACTTCCACGAACGGGCGACATATCTCCCTTGGTTGGCGATTCATTGGCTTCACCTGAGCCAGGCTGGACACTGGGCTCGTAGGGTTTATCGAAGAATGGATCGGCAGGTGGCTTAACAGGTGTGAAGCGGCTGCGCGGTGCACCAGAGCGCTCATCCGTATCACGCCTTGGGCGCTCATCATCGTCTGAGCGAGAGCGACGGGGGAATGAGCGCTCCTCTTCTAGCTCCAAGACAGTGAATTCGATTTTTTGTTTGGTGAGCTTTTCAATATCAGAGACCAAACGCAAATCTGAAGCTGACGCAAAACTCACGGCCAAGCCCTCGGCACCTGCGCGTCCCGTGCGCCCTATGCGGTGAATATAGTCTTCCGCATTGAAAGGCACATCAAAATTGAACACAGCTGGCACATCTTTGATGTCCAAACCACGCGCAGCCACATCGGTGCAGACCAGTAAATCCACCTCGCTCTTTTTAAATGCTTCCAGCGCTTTAAGGCGCTCATCTTGGCTCTTGTCGCCATGCAAGGCCGCCGTGCGTAAACCATCTTTTTCTAAGGACCTGGCCAACCGTGCGCAGCCCAGTTTGCTATTGACAAAGACAAAGGCCTGAGAGATAGCTTTTTGCTTGAGGATCAGTTTGAGGGCGCGTCGTTTATCGTCTTCGTTCACGTTGATGAACAACTGCGTGACGGTGGAAGCAGTTTGGTTGGGCCGCGCCACTTCAATCGTGACAGGGTTTTGCAAATAGCTGTTCGCCAAGCGTTTAATTTCAGGTGAGAACGTGGCAGAGAACAACAACGTGGTGCGTTGCTTGGGCAAGTAACTCAGGATGCGCTGCAGATCAGGCAAGAAGCCAATGTCCAACATGCGGTCGGCCTCATCAAGCACCACATATTCCACTTGGTTCAACACCGCAGTTTTCGCTTCGATGTGGTCTAACAACCTACCAGGTGTGGCCACCAACACCTCAACACCACGTTTGAGTTCTGCGGTCTGCGGCTTCATGTCCATGCCACCAAAGACCACGGCACAGCGAAGCTGCGTGTATTTGGCGTAGAGCTTGACTTGCTGAGCAACTTGATCGGCCAACTCTCGGGTGGGTAACAAAACCAAGGCACGTACTGGGTGACGCGCTGGGGAGGTGGAGCTGTTTTCGTGCTTGATCATGCGCTGCAACAGGGGCAGCGAGAAAGCAGCGGTTTTGCCCGTACCGGTTTGTGCAGCCCCCATGACATCTTGGCCTGAGAGCACCACCGGAATGGCTTGCGCCTGAATAGGCGTCATCGATTCGTAACCCATTTCGGCAACGGCTTGGGCCAAATGGGGGTCTAACTGCAGTTGCGAGAATGAATTCATATAGTTTGCGATTGTCGCACTCTAGAGAAAGTGCTCTAAAGCCTTGCTTTTGGCTTGTTTTCAAGCCCTTGGCAAGGTCACACCCACTTGGCCTTGGTATTTGCCGCCACGGTCTTTGTAACTGGTTTCGCACTCTTCGTCGCTCTCGAAAAAAAGCACCTGGGCGCAGCCTTCGCCAGCGTAGATTTTGGCGGGCAAGGGTGTGGTGTTGCTGAACTCCAAGGTCACATAGCCCTCCCACTCGGGCTCGAAAGGTGTGACATTCACAATGATGCCGCAGCGGGCGTAGGTGCTTTTGCCCAAGCAAATGGTCAACACGTTGCGAGGAATTCGAAAGTATTCAAGTGTGCGAGCCAAAGCAAAGCTGTTGGGGGGAATGATGCAAACGTCGGCCTCGATATCGACAAAGCTCTTGGGGTCGAAATTCTTGGGGTCAACCACGGTGCTGTAGATGTTGGTGAACACCTTGAACTCCGGCGCACAACGGATGTCGTAGCCATAGCTACTGGTGCCATAGCTGACAATTTTTTGACCGGCAGCGTCTTGGCGAATTTGCCCTGGCTCGAAGGGTTCGATCATGCCGTACTGCTCTGCCATACGGCGAATCCATTTGTCGCTTTTGATACTCATGCGTTCACCTTATTTCTATGAGCTCGATTGTATGAGCCGCGTCAATACGGTCAGGGTAGCTGCCCTTGATCACCTTGCACCAGAAAATTCATGTTC
>JBILIR010000093.1:0-5966 GCA_044368955.1 Limnohabitans sp. | reverse complement strand
TGGGCAGTGCCAGCGCATTGCGCGGCATGAAGCGAGCGTCAAGTTACAGCGCAGCACGTGGTGCGCAACTGGCATGGGTGCAAGCTGTGGGGGTGGAGTTGGCCGCTTTGAACATCCAAGTCAATGCGATTGCCCAAAATTTTGTCGAGAACCCCACTTACTTTCCGCCAGAGGTTCAGACCAATCCGCGCTTTGCAGAACGCATTCAACGCGAAGTTCCTTTAGGACGATTGGTCAAAGCCGAGGAAGACGCAGAATTCGCTGCATACCTGTGCTCTGACAAAGCGAATTGCTTCGTGGGTCAGGTATTCCCAGTTTGTGGTGGCTGGGTTCAGCGTTGAATCAATCGCTCAAGGCCAACAAACTGTTCACCAAAGCCGTGTGAAAGCGCTGGGGGTTTTGCATTTGTGGCGCATGGCCTAAATCGGGGAAGAGAATCAATTTGGCACCTGGGATGGCCTTGGCTGTGCGTCTTGCCAATTCAGGGTACAGACCCATTTGAGCTTTGATCTCGGCAGACACCAAGTCCTTGCCAATGGCGGTGTTGTCTTTTTCACCCATCATCAACAATGTCGGCACTTTGAGTTGGGGAAACTCGTAAACCACGGGTTGGTTGAAGATCATGTCGTAAAGCAAAGCCGAATGCCAAGCCACTTTTTGCTTGTCTGGCCCACGAAACATACCTGCAATCATTTGCACCCAAGGTTCATACTCGGGTTTCCATTCATTCACGTAATAGGTCGCACGTTCATAGTTGCGAATACGCTCATCGGTCACTTGAAGTTCGCGCTGGTACCACTGGTCAATGGTGAGGCTGGGCACGCCCATGGCTTTCCAATCTTCTAGACCAATCGGGTTGACCATGACCAGTTGTTTGACCGACTGCGGAAACATCAGTGCATAGCGGGTGGCCAACATGCCACCGGTAGAGTGACCAATCACAGTGGCTTGCGATATCCCCAATGAATTTAACAATGCGTGGGTGTTGTGGGCCAGTTGCTGAAAACTGTACTGGTAAGCCGCAGGTTTGCTGGATTTACAAAACCCAATTTGATCGGGAACGATGACGCGAAAACCATATGTCTGCAATACCTCATAGGTCGATTGCCAGGTGGCGGCACAAAAGTTTTTCCCATGCAACAAAACTGCGACGTGGCCATTGGGTTTTGCTGGCGTGATGTCCAAATAAGCCATGTGCATATCCAGTTGCTGCGATTTGAACGCAAACTTTTGCACAGGGGCTGGGTAGTCAAACCCTTCTAGCATTCCCCCATAGATTTCTTCTTGCGCCTGAGCGCTCAAGCCACATGAGATGGCAAGGACGGCAAGCCAAGGACGAAGCCACTTCATGGCTGAGCCACCAGTTTGTAAACCTTGCCTGTGTTGCCGAATGGTCCCATGCCTTCGTGGGTCAGCACGTAAATTTCGCCATTTCGGTCTTCGGCCAAACTGATGATGCGGCTTTCAATTTGCAACACTTTTTCCATAGGCCATTGCTTGTCATTTTGCATTTGGGGCACCGCAATAAAGAGTTGCCCCGATGCTTGTTTGAACGAGGCGCTCCAATCGGCGACCACAAGCTTGCCTTGCAGCAAGGGAATCGCTGGGCCTCGGTACATGCGAACCCCCGTCACAGCAGTTCCAACGCCTTTGATATTGAGCGCAGAAGAGTCGGGGTGGCTGACTTGCATATTGGGATACTCAACCACAGGCATTTGCAAAGGCTCCCCGCCAGGGCCTTGACGTGGGCACTGTGCAGGGGGCTTGCGGGGTTGCAAGCGGTCCACGCAACGCGAGGCTTCCATCAAGGGCCAACCAAAATTGCCTGGGCGTTTGACGCGGTAAGCCGCTTCCCAAAGGGTTTCGGCAATCGCGGTCACATACAAGTCGCCGTTGCCATTCTTGTCGAATGCCATGCGGTAAGGGTTGCGAAAACCCCAGGCCCAAATCTCAGACTTACCCTGGGACGCGTTCAAGGGGTTGCCGTTAGGAATGGCGTAACCGGGGTAGCCGCGGTCCACATCAATGCGCAAAATTTTGCCGTACAAGCTGTGCTTGTCTTGCGCCATCATGTCCCAAATCAAACCTTCAGCTGGCACATTGAAGGCTTCCCAAATCACCGATTTACCAAAGCCATGGGATGCGCCACTGTCGCCCATGCCAATGAACAGCATGCCATCGGGACCAAAAGCCAATCCACCCCCATTGTGTTTCCTGCTGGGCCAGTCTTGGGCAATCAAAACACGTTCAGTCAGTGGGTCAACTGGCGCCACGCTGCCTATCTTGGCCGTGAATTCTGAAATTTTGCGAGTGTGGTTCCAGCTCTGGGGTGCGCTGTCGCGCAATGGCGCTGAATAGGAAATGAAAAAACGCCCATTGCGGGCATATTGCGGATGCAGCGCAAAACCCAAAAGACCACGTTCTTCAAAATCGTTTTGAAGAGCGAACATGCGATTGCGTAAATCTAAGAAAGGTTCAGGCAGTATGTTTCCGTCCCGCAACATGACTTTGACCAAGCCATCTTGTTGAACCACCAGCATGCGGCCACTGCCATCGGGTAGCTCTTCCAAATGAATAGGTGCTGTCAGGTCTTGGGCCAGCAACTGCATCAGCAATTTAGGGTTTGGGGTTTGGGCACTTGCTGAAAAGAGTGCTGACAAACTGATGAGTGACGCAGAAACTGCGAATGAAAATAAGCGTTGAAACTTCATGGCAACAACATTCCTTTTGTTTCGATGAATTTCACCACATCTGCAAGGCCAGTTTGTGTTTTCAGGTTTGTCATGACAAAAGGTTTGACGCCTTGGGGACTTGCTCGCATACGCTCGGTGTCCGATTGCATGATGTCCAAGTTTGCGCCCACATGCGGCGCAAGATCAGTTTTATTGATGATGAACAAATCGCTCTTGGTGATGCCTGGTCCGCCTTTGCGTGGAATTTTTTCACCAGCAGCGACATCAATCACATAGATGGTCAAGTCGCTAAGTTCAGGGCTGAAGGTGGCGGCCAAATTGTCGCCGCCGCTCTCTACGAACACCACATCCGCATTCGGGAACTTCTCCAACATGCGATCGATAGCCTCGAGGTTGATGGATGCGTCTTCACGGATCGCTGTGTGCGGACAACCCCCTGTTTCCACGCCCATGATGCGTTCAGCAGGCAGCGCACCGCTGACCGTCAGCAGTCGTTGGTCTTCTTTGGTGTAGATGTCGTTGGTGATGGCGATCAGGTCGTAGTTGTCACGCATGGCTTTGCACAGCATTTCAAGCAAGGTGGTTTTGCCTGAACCGACGGGTCCTCCAATGCCGACACGAAGGGGGGGGAGTTTTTTGCTGCGGTTAGCAATATGGTGAAGTGGTGTGGTCATGATCGGAAAAGTCTGGAGTATTGGGTTTCGTGACGCGCTGACAGTATCGCCAGTCGCGGGCTAAAGGCTTGACGGTTTTCTGTGGTGACTTGCATGGCGTGGTCCACCGCTGAGGGTATCTCGGTAGCCAAAGCGGCCAAGATGCGTTGACCGCTGAGTTGGCCCAAGGGAACTGCTTTGATGGTTGCTTGAACCATGTTTTCCGCCCATCCGAAAGCTGCAGCCACCAAACCTTGATGAACAGGGATGTCATGCGTGGACAACGCCAGGGCAAATGCCAAAGGCCATGTGGGAGGAAGCTCTTCGCAGGTTCTCATGCGCAAGGGTTCTGCATCGGCTTGGTTACGCAACCAAATCAGCAAAGAGCGTCCCATCTGTTCAGTTTGCAAGCGCATTTCAAAGCTTTCACGGGTTTGTATCACCCAGTCATTGAGGTTTTTCAACTGCTGTTCGTCATGACGCTGCCATGCAGGGATCGCTTGGGCAATGACAGGCAATTCGCTGCGCGACTGCACCAAATGCAGCTGATCCAGTAACCATGCTTGTGCAGACGCCTCGTCGTGCACCAACTGGTGCGCAACGGCAGCTTCTATGCCCTCCGAATACGAAAACCCACCCACCGGCAAAGCGGGTGAGGCCAGTTGCAACAAGCGCAACAAATAAATGGGGTCAGATTCCAATTAATGTCCGTGGTCGTGCGCATGATCATGATCATGATCATGGCCATGGTGATGCCCACCCCCATGCTCGCCATAGGCACCGTTTTCGGGCTCAAAACTTTCACTCACCTCGTTGACGATGAGGTGCATGGAACGCAGCATGTCGGCCAGCACATGGTCGGGTTCAATTTTCAAGTGATCGGCTTGCAGTTCGATGGGAACATGGCGATTACCCAAGTGATAGGCGGCGCGGGTCAAGTCAAACGGCGTGCCGTGCGCTGTGCAATGGGTGATGCGCAACACCGCTTGGGGCGCCGCCAGCACGTTGAGCAGCGAGCCGTCTTCGCCCACCAACACATCGCCACCGCGCACCACTTGGCCGCGCTGCAAAAACACACCCACCTGGCGACCCGCGCTGTCGGTGGATTCAAAGCGGCTTTTTTGTCGCACATCCCAGTCCAAGGTGATGGACGTTGCGCGTTTCAAGAGCACAGGTGCCAAGCCGTGGCCATGGCGAATGAGTTTGGAAAAATGGATCATGGTGTTCAGTGGTATCCCGCTTCGCGTTGATGTCGGATGGCCAGGACCAGCACCACATCCGCCGCTTCGTCGTATTCATAAAGGGCCACATAGCCCGTTTTCCCACGGGAAATGATGAGTTCGCGCAGCTGGTTTTGAACCAGTCGGCCTATGCGGGGGTGTTGTTCCAAGATGTTCAAGGCATTCAAAATCAAATCGATGGTTTCAACGGCATCGTCAGTTTGATGGGTGCGTAAAAAATCAACCAACTCTTCCAAGTCTTGCGCGGCATCCTCGCTGATCAACCAGCGCGTCATGCTTGTGCGGGTTTGATGGATGTGAGTTGAACAGGGGCGGGGCGTTTGGTTTTTTCGCCCCTGACCTTGGCCTTCAAATGCTGGCTGAAGGCGGGGCCGTCAAAGGCCAGGCCGGATTTCAGGGTTTTCTTTTGGGCAGCAAGGGCTTGCTGCATGAAGCCGGTTTGTTGATCAGATTTCACCAAGGCCGTTTCAATGGCGGAGACCATCAGGGCATGGGGCGTGACGCCTTGGGCTTTGGCCAGTTTTTGTAATTTGGACTTGGTGGTTTCAGGCAATTTGACAGACACGGTGGCCATGGCACTACTCCATTGAAAAATTGAGTCGAAATACTACCATGGTAATACCTTGGACAAATACTCAGAACAGGAAATACCGCTGCGCCATGGGCAGCACGCTGGCGGGTTCGCAAGTGAGCAGCTGCCCATCGGCCCGCACCGCATAGGTTTGGGCGTCCACATCCATGTGCGGCGCATAGTCGTTGTGCAGCATGTGGCGCTTGCCAATGCCGCGGATGTTTTTCACCGCGCTCAATGTTTTGTGCAGGCCATAGCGTTCACCAATGCCGCCAGCCATTCCCGCTTGCGACACAAAGCTGAGTGAACCCCTATGCAGCGCACCGCCAAAGGCGCCAAACATGGGGCGGTAGTGCACCGGTTGTGGCGTGGGGATGGACGCATTGGGGTCGCCCATGGCGGCCATGGCAATAAAGCCGCCCTTCATGATGATGAACGGCTTGACGCCAAAAAATGCCGGTTTCCACAACACGATGTCGGCCCATTTGCCCACCTCGATGCTGCCCACCTCGTGGCTGATGCCGTGGGCAATCGCGGGGTTGATGGCGAGCTTGGCCACATAGCGTTTGACCCGACCGTTGTCGTGCCGGTCGCTGTCGCCCACCAAACCGTCCGGGCCAAAAGCGGGCAGCTTGCCGCGTTGCTGTTTCATTTTGTGCGCGGTCTGCCAGCAGCGCATGATGACCTCGCCCACGCGGCCCATGGCTTGCGAATCAGATGAGAACATGCTGATCGCACCGAGGTCGTGCAAGATGTCTTCGGCAGCGATGGTTTCTTTGCGGATGCGGCTCTCAGCAAACGCCAAATC
>JBILIR010000092.1:0-5983 GCA_044368955.1 Limnohabitans sp. | reverse complement strand
TGGGATAGCCAGGCACCATGGGTTTATTCAAATTTGCACCGTGGCAAGAGGCGCAAGCACCCTTGGCAAGCAAAGCAGCTGTGCTGGGAGAAGCCTCGGAGGCTTTTTCAGGCAAGGTCACTGAATCGTCTTTGCCGTGTGATTCGTAGTAAGCCGCAATATCGGCCATGTCTTTGGCAGTCAAAGAAGCAGCGATGCTGCGCATGGTGGGGTGTTTACGTTCGCCTTTTTGGTAAGCCGTTAATGACGAAACGATATAGCCGGCATTCTGGCCCGAGATCATGGGCACTTTGTAGACCTCAGGGAAAGAGGCTTGGTAACCTTTGATGCCGTGGCATCCAATGCACATGGCAATTTTGGTTTCACCGGCTTTGGCGTCGCCTGCTGCGTCTTGGGCATAAGCCACTGAGGTCACCGAGGCGACAAAAACCATGAGAACCGATGTTATGAGCTTGGTCATTTTGGACAGACAATCATGAAAAGAAACTCCAAAGATTATATCGACGCGGTTTGTAAGCTCCGTGTTGGAAACCTAAAAGGCATTGATCCATGAAATTTGCAGGAACCGATAACTACGTCGCCACCCAAGACCTGATGCTGGCGGTCAATGCGGCCATCACCCTCAAGCGCCCGTTGCTGGTCAAAGGTGAGCCAGGAACCGGCAAAACCATGTTGGCTGAGGAAGTGGCGCAATCTTTAGGCATGCCTTTGCTGCAATGGCATGTGAAGTCCACCACCAAGGCGCAGCAAGGCCTTTATGAATACGATGCAGTGAGTCGTCTGCGCGACAGCCAAATGTCCGACCTCGATGGTGGCGAGCGGGTGAAAAACATCGAAAACTACATCGTCAAAGGCGTGCTGTGGCAGGCCTTCACTGCCACCGAACCGGTAGCGCTGTTGATCGATGAGATCGACAAAGCTGACATCGAGTTCCCCAATGATTTGCTGCGCGAACTCGACCGCATGGAGTTTTATTGCTACGAAACCCGCGAACTCATCAAGGCTAAAACCCGTCCCTTGGTGTTCATCACTTCCAACAACGAAAAAGAACTGCCTGACGCTTTTTTGCGCCGTTGCTTCTTCCACTACATCAAGTTCCCCGAAGCCGACACCATGCGGCAAATCATTGATGTGCATTTCCCCAAGCTGAAAAAAGACCTGCTCGCCGCTGCCCTGAAAACCTTTTACGATGTGCGTGGCTTGCCGGGCTTGAAGAAAAAACCCTCTACCTCAGAACTGTTGGATTGGCTCAAACTGCTGGTGGCCGAAGACATTCCGCTGGCCGCGCTGCAAACCCAAGATGACAAAGTGGCCGTTCCACCGTTAGTGGGAGCTTTATTGAAAAACGAGCAAGACGTCACCTTGTTTGAAAAACTGGTTTTCATGCAAAGCCGTAACCGCTGATCAACCCCATGAAACATTTGTTGGCTCAAGGTCTGGGAGACGCCGTCGGGTTTGTGGTGGGAGCATTGCTGGGTTTTTTTGCAGGCCAGCTTTTGGGCTGCGATGTGTTTGAGGCAGGCTATAGCGTTCGCAGCATGTTGGGCATCGCGCTCGTTGGTTTGGGGGGTGGCATGGGATTGCAAGCTGCTCGCCGCTGGTTGCATCCTGAGCCAAATGACACGGACATCCCATGAACCTGGAACCAGTCACCCCGCAGGCCATGAATCAGCCAAAACCTTCAAATGGTTGTTTGTCCATTGAAAGGGGCTTGTCATGCTGATCGACTTCTTCTACACCTTGCGCTCTGCCAAATTGCCGGTGTCGGTCAAGGAATACCTCACCCTCTTGGAAGCCTTGGAGGCCAATGTGGTGGGCCCCAACAGCGACGCGAGCAGCATGGATGATTTTTACCACCTGAGCCGCATGATTTTGGTGAAGGATGAAAAGCACTTCGACAAGTTCGACAAAGCCTTTGGCGCTTATTTCAAAGGCGTGGAGATGCTCACCGACTTCACCGCCGATGTGCCTTTGGAGTGGCTGAAGAAAACTTTAGAGAACGAACTCACGCCCGAGCAAAAAGCTGCCATCGAAAAAATGGGCTGGGACGAGTTGATGGAAACCTTGAAGAAGCGCTTGGAAGAACAAAAAGAGCGCCACCAAGGCGGCAACAAATGGATTGGCACCGGCGGCACCTCGCCCTTTGGCAACAGTGGCTACAACCCGCAAGGCATTCGTATTGGCGGCAAAGGCGGTAATAAAAGCGCCATCAAAGTGTGGGAGCAACGTGCCTACCAAGACTATGACGACGGCGTGGAACTGGGTACGCGCAACATCAAAGTGGCGCTGCGCCGCTTGCGCCGCTTTGCCCGTGAAGGTGCGGAAGACGAGTTCGATTTGGACAACACCATCCGCAGCACAGCGGCCAATGCGGGTTACCTGGACATAAAGATGCGACCCGAGCGCCACAACAACGTGAAAGTGTTGTTGCTGATGGACGTGGGCGGCACCATGGACGAACACGTGGCGCGGGTAGAAGAGCTGTTCTCAGCGGTGAAGGGTGAGTTTAAGCATCTGGAATTTTTCTATTTCCACAACTGTGTGTACGACTTTTTATGGAAAAACAATCGCCGCCGCTTCGCTGAAAAATTCGACACATGGGATGTGATTCGCAAGTACAACAAAGACCATAAACTCATTTTTGTGGGCGACGCCACGATGAGCCCTTATGAAATATTGCAGCCCGGCGGCAGCGTGGAATACAACAATGAAGAAGCCGGTGCCGAATGGCTGCAACGCTTAACCCACGCCTACCCCAAGTTTGCATGGATCAACCCCGAACCCTTGGGCGTCTGGCAGTACCGCCAAAGCATCAGTATCATCCAACAGATGGTCAGCAACCGCATGTTCCCGCTGACCTTGAAGGGCTTGGAAGATGCCATGCGCATGTTGAGCAAATAAACTAACTCCCGCCGCTACCGTAGTTCAATGGACATAACTCTCCCCTCCTAAGAAACCGTCTGGACACTGAGATACCTCGCTTCTAGTGGTTTAACTTGCTGGTCTCTTTCTCTTCTGGTAGGTTTCCAGCTTCAACTGGGCGTTTTATCCAGTTTCAACATTATTAAGTGTCGGTGGCTGGGTTGATTGTTGCTCACTTAGCCCTCGGTGTTTCAACCATTGTTTAAACGTCATCATTGAACACCCCCCACTCAAGCAGAACAATCATCGTTTGAGCATCTGGTGACATTGGAAATTGATAGGAAGTGTGGTTGAATTCACTTAACGGTTTGATCACCCTCTCCTTGGTGATGGTCAAATCGTAGTTTCGACACTCTGCCGACCTATAATAAAATTAAAATCCCAATGCATTTACACCTCCTAAATGAAAATATTTAGCACCTCAACTTTTTGATGAGTAATTTAATTTAATCTTAATCTTCAATATAAAAGGAGTAAGGTGGTAAGTCCGCTTGATAGCACTAATACATTTTAGATAATTAAATAATTAATTTTTATTTCTCATCGAGTAGTCGCCCGCAAAAGAATGACCTATCTTTTTTCTTTCAGGACCTTTTAAATGATCAAAGAATATGCCCAAGGCACTATTTATAAATGGATGATCGGTACTAACTGCATCTCCTGAAATATTTTTGAATTCTACGTTACGATTTTCAAAAACAAGTCGAATTTGGTCCCAAATCCAAGAATCATGCCATTGCTTATGAGCAAATATTTCACCATTCTGGTATGTGTCAGCTACTTTATTCAAAAATTCATAAGTCAAAGGATGTAGATTATTAAATCCTAAAAACCCGCATTCTGAATAAGCCCCAGTAGGCGGAAATTTGGTCCGGCCAAGGTAACTCATGAGTTGATTATCATGAGGAAAAAATTGGAGTAAATCGCTTCGACTAAATTTTTTCAGACATCTGACATCAGCATCAATCCATGCAAAGTAATCAACAGGTTTAAAAAGTTCTAATGCTTGAAGTAAAGAGAATATTTTGAATGAAAATCGGATAGCATCAAATCTAAAATTATTAGTAAGATAAGTTTGACCGTTTGGAAGATAATTTATTCGAAGTCCTCTTGCCTCGTGTAAATGACCGAATTTTCGAATAAATTCATTATGTCCCGAATGATTGAATTAATAAATTCTATGTTTTTTAAATAAATTTCTGGTACTACCTCCGCCTCATAAATTACCACTAATTTTACAGAGCCATCGGATTTTTCAGAAAACTCTTTGACCATTCGTTCACCATATTGTTTCAATAAATTTTCATTGAACGATGTGATAAGCAGCATTTGTTATACCTTAAAAATAGATAGTGTAAACATAATCTTACGATAAAAAGACAATAAATTATCTTTTCATGTACCCACTCATTGACAAATCAAATGCAGAATGCCAGATTTCAGACATTTCCGATTTTGCATATTCACTGAAACATGGCGTACCAAGTGTGTAGTGAATGAGCTTTGCAGTTGGATTGGGTGGATACTCAATTGCCAACCAGTTCCACTCTACAGGTAACTCACCAATATCCTCATCATCTAACCACATAAATCTATGGAGAAATTTTCCATCACTGGTTGAGATTAAATCAGGTGTAAGACATTTATTTTTGGGATGTGCGCAGTTCCAAATAATAACACTTGACCAATTCTTCTTAGGATAATCAATATTAACATTATTCAAATATTTTTTATTAGTTTTTGTTTTATATTCATGTTTCACAACTTGAACAGCTTTCTTGCTGTCCTTCAATTTCCAGAGCAATGAAATATCCTCCTGACAAACCATATCACCATCCAGATAAATAGCCCACCCCTCAAAATTCATTAAATATGGGGTCAAAAACCGTGAATATGTGAAAGCATTGCTTCTGTCGGAATGGGTTTCATTGTAAAAAGAGATAGCATTCTTACTCAGCGGGAAAAAAGAAACTGGATTATTTGAATTTTGTATCACGCTTTGAACAAAAACATGATAAGCAATAGCTTCACGTTGATCAAATCCTACGACAAGTCGAATTAATTCCATTAAATTTGCTCCAATATCCAATCTTTACATTTTTGAATCGGGTATGTCCAGTCATTCATTTGTGTTTGTGATGCAAGTTGTAATGAAGGATACCAAGTACTTTGACCCTCACCCGAATGCCAGTACCAAATTTTTCCCTTTGAAAATGGCAATAAAACCATACCTTTTTTCCCGATAGATCCAGTCAAATGGGCAGTGACGTTACTGGTCGTAACGATAAAATCACAATCAGAAATCAATGACAACAGGCCATCAATGTCGTTATAAATATCTAGCTCATCAATTGTATGGATATTTATCCCAATACTTTTTTTGATATATTCAATTTCATCTTTCGTTGAACCATATTGCAATGAGACAAATTCAACATTCTCAATTAATAGCAGCGGGGCAAGCTCAATCAAATTAAGACTTTTTGACAATCCAATATCTTTATTAGCACTTTTCCAAGATAAGCCACAAAGAATTTTACCTTTAAAAATATGGTTTCTTTTTTCAACACCAACACTACTAAAATTATTAACATGCAAAAAAGGTTTGTGTTGATTTGCATCAAAAATTTTATTAACTGAATACAAATACCCCAAATCGCCCATAGGGGCTTGAAAGTCAATTGTACTTTCAATGAATTCTGTATCAATTTTTTTTCTATCGATAAAATCCACCTCAGGCATTGATCTTTTAAAAATTCCATGCAATCTTTTATCAGAAGAAATTATAACCCTTGAATCAATTTTGAAGAAATTTTTAAGCATCCCGAAATAGAATATTTCATCCCCAATACCCTGCTCAGCCCACAAAAATATATTGAGCGACTTATCAGCATTTATCCCATCCCAATGGGGAATTTTGGTATGGAATCTTTCTGTAGAGCTTGCACTAATTCCCCATCGCCACTTATACAACTCCCAACCTTTTTCAAATTCACCTCTCAGTAATAAAATTAACGACTTGTTATGGTTCGCCTCAGCATTTTCGGGGTCTAGAGAAATT
>JBILIR010000089.1:0-6072 GCA_044368955.1 Limnohabitans sp. | reverse complement strand
AACCTCTCGGTCAAAATAATCTTTCACCCATTTTTTTTGAGCTGCGTTTCTTTCGCTATGGGTAATAAGGTGTATGCCATTTGCTTCAAACGCTGGGATCAACTCTTCATTGAAAACTCTGTATTGCTCATCAACCAAATCATGGGCAGAGTTGGAAATTTGTTTGTAGGTGTCTTCTGTAAAAGAAGATTTATCAGCTTTTTTATCAAGGCCATGCAGATGAAGCGCAACCCTGACCTCAAAAAACTCATCCAAATTTGAAGAAACTATACATAAATAGCGTAATCGTTCGAGCAAGGGCACATTTTTTCTCTTGGCCCAGTCCAATACCCTTAAGTTAAAAAGCAGGGTGCTTGCATCACGATCAATAAAATCCTTCATACTGCCTTTGCAAAAAGGTTGGCTTTCACCCCGCTATTTTGAAGTATTAGATGTATAAAATATTTCAAAATTATGACAAACATTCGGCCAAATATGACGCGTATTTTGCTGAGAGTTCTTCTTCTTTAGCCTCAACCATGATGCGCAAAAGCGGCTCTGTTCCACTCTCACGGATCAATACCCTGCCATTTGGGCCTAACTCTTTTTCAACACTGGCTATCCTCGACTGAAACTCTGGATGGACGCGCCAATCAAGTTCAGGAGGAATTGAAATATTTAATAAACACTGCGGGAACAAAGGTACATCCTGTAGCAATTCATAAAGGCTTGATTTCATTCGCAAACAAGCCTGTAATACTTGCAAGGCGCTGATCAAACCATCCCCAGTTGAATGTTTGTCAAGCATCAGCAAATGGCCGGAACCCTCTCCTCCCAATACCCAAGCTTGTGAAGTAAGTTCTTCTAAGACATATCTGTCGCCTACCTTGGATCGGGAGAGCTTGATGTTTAACTTTCGCAAACCCTCTTCAATGGCGTAATTCGTCATTAAGGTACCGACAACACCTGATACCGTTTCGCCTTGATTGATTCGATCGAGTGCCAGGACATACAAAAGTTGATCGCCGTTATAAAGTCTTCCTTTTTCGTCGACCCATTGCAACCTATCGGCATCTCCATCAAGTGCAATACCAAAATCGGCATGATGGGAAAGAACTGCCTCCACCAATGCTTGTGGGTGGGTAGCGCCTACGTCCTTGTTGATATTGACCCCATTGGGGGCGCATCCCAGCGTGATGACCTCAGCACCTAGTTCTGCAAAGACTTTGGGTGCCACCAAGTAGGCTGCGCCATGGGCTGCATCGACCACAATCTTTTTCCCCTTGAGGGTCAATTGGTTATCAAAAGTGCTTTTGCAAAATTCTATGTAGCGTCCTGCGGCATCATCGAGTCGCTTTGCCTTGCCCAAGTGAATCGATTCCACCCACTGTGGCTCTTGCGATAAAGCCGCCTCAACAGCCAACTCCCAAGCATCATCCAACTTAGCACCCGCAGCAGAAAAAAACTTGACACCGTTGTCACCAAAAGGGTTGTGCGAGGCGCTGATGACTACCCCCAAGGACGCTCTGAGTGCCCGTGTAAGGTAGGCAACGGCAGGGGTCGGGATGGGTCCAAGTAAAACAACATCTACGCCAGCTGAATTAAAGCCCGCCTCAAGTGCTGACTCCAACATATAGCCAGATATCCTGGTGTCCTTGCCAATCAAAACTTGCGGACGAGGATCGTGTCGCTTTAAAACTTGACCCACAGCGTGGGCCAAGCGAAGCATGAAGTCAGGCGTGATAGGAAATTGACCCACTGTTCCACGTATGCCATCGGTACCAAAGTAGAGTCTTTTCATAGGGAAATAAGGTTATTGAGCTTAGCTGATATTGTCGCAAATACCTGCATTTGCCTTCCAGACAGACAATGCTGCAACTGTCTGAGCGACCGCATGCACTCTCAAAATTCTTGCTCCACGCTCTAGTGCGAGTACTGCAGCCGCTACGCTTGGCACCAACCTTTGGTCTACACCTAGGCCACTGACAGCACCCAAGGAAGATTTATTCGACCAACCCACCATGATGGGTCGTCCGAAATGAAGCAGTAGCGATTGCTTGCGCAAAATTTCAAAATTCTGAGCAACAGATTTGCCAAAGCCAATGCCAGGGTCAAGTACAACTCGGCTTTGATCAATGCCAGCTTCATCCATCAAGGCCAGTTGCTTTTGAAAAAAAACATTCAAGTCATCCATGACGTCGCCGGTCATGGGATGTAATTGCATGGTGGCAGGTTCGCCGTGCATATGCATCATGCAAAGCCCACATCGGCTCGCAGCCACAGCTTTCATAGCGCCTGTTTGGCGAAAAGCCCAAACATCATTAACGATATCAACCCCCACATCCAAAGCCTTTTTCATTGTTAGAGGATGGTAGGTATCGACAGATACAGGAATATTCCATTGGATGACTTGTTGCAAAACGGGTGCAAGACGTTGCCACTCTTCCTCAGCGTTCAAAGCCTTCGCACCGGGTCGAGTGGACTCGCCACCAATATCCACAATATGGGCACCCTCTTGGACCAATTTTTCTGCATGAGAAATTGCTGCAACGCTATTTGCATAGTGCCCTCCATCTGAAAAAGAATCGGGTGTGACATTGACGATGCCCATCACCAGAGGATGGGTCACATCCAACTCAAATCGAGTGGTTCGCCACAAAGCAACATGGGGCCGAGGCCCCATGTTCATTGTCGATTCAGCTACGGCCATTAGGCAGCGGTAGGTGACGGGTTAGGTTGCACGGCAGGTGTTCCACCACTTCCGTCGCCAGAAGATGGTGTGCGTGGGGTCCAGTCCTTGGGTGGACGGGGAGGACGGCCAGCCATGATGTCGTCGAGCTGATCGCTGTCGATGGTTTCCCATTCAAGCAAGGCCTTGGCCATTGCATGCATCTTGTCTGAGTTGTCTTCAATCAAACGACGCGCAAGTGAGTATTGCTCATCAATGATGCGACGAACTTCAGCGTCTACCTTTTGCATGGTGGACTCACTCATATTGGTCGTTTTGGTGACTGAACGACCTAAAAATACTTCGCCCTCATTTTCAGCGTAAACCATGGGGCCTAATGCCTCGGTCATCCCATAGCGCATGACCATGTCTCGGGCAATTTGGGTTGCTCGCTCGAAGTCATTGGATGCACCCGTGGTCATTTGGTTCATGAAGACTTCTTCAGCGATACGACCACCAAACAACATGCTGATTTGACTCAACATGTATGTTCTATCGTAGCTGTAACGATCAGCCTCTGGCAAGCTCATGGTGACACCAAGAGCCCTGCCGCGTGGAATGACTGTGACTTTATGGACCGGATCGCACTTGGGCAATAGCTTGCCAATCAAAGCGTGTCCTGACTCATGGTAAGCCGTGTTACGCCGCTCTTCCTCGGGCATGACCATGCTGCGCCGCTCAGGGCCCATCAAGATTTTGTCTTTGGCTTTTTCAAAATCTTGCATTTCGACCACTCGGGCATTGCGACGTGCTGCCATCAAAGCAGCTTCGTTGGTCAGATTGGCTAAATCGGCACCACTCATGCCAGGTGTCCCACGCGCAATGACGCTGGGAGAAACATCTTGCCCCACAGGAATCTTGCGCATGTGCACATTGAGAATTTGTTCACGGCCACGGATATCGGGCAAGGTCACATACACCTGGCGGTCGAAACGGCCTGGGCGCAACAAAGCAGCGTCCAAAATATCTGGGCGGTTGGTGGCAGCCACCACGATGACGCCCAAATTGGTTTCAAAGCCGTCCATCTCAACCAGCATTTGGTTAAGGGTTTGC
Organism: Limnohabitans sp.; assembly: GCA_044368955.1. Taxonomy (GTDB): domain Bacteria; phylum Pseudomonadota; class Gammaproteobacteria; order Burkholderiales; family Burkholderiaceae_C; genus Limnohabitans. The sequence continues at coordinate 2,312 of JBILIR010000089.1, read as the reverse complement.
TCACGCTCGTCGTTGCCACCGCCCAAACCGGCGCCGCGTTGGCGACCTACCGCATCGATTTCATCGATGAAGATGATGCAAGGCGCGTTTTTCTTGGCGTTTTCGAACATGTCGCGCACGCGAGCGGCGCCCACGCCAACAAACATCTCCACGAAATCAGAACCCGAAATGCTGAAGAAAGGCACCTTGGCTTCGCCGGCAATGCCCTTGGCCAGCAAGGTTTTACCCGTTCCAGGGGGGCCCACCAGCAACAAACCGCGGGGAATACGGCCACCCAGTTTTTGGAATTTTTGCGGGTCTTTTAAAAAGTCGACCACCTCTTTGACTTCTTCTTTGGCCTCATCGCAACCCGCCACATCGGCAAAGGTCACGGTGTTGTTGTTTTCGTCGAGCATCCGCGCTTTGCTTTTGCCAAAGCTGAAAGCACCGCCTTTGCCGCCGCCTTGCATTTGGCGCATGAAATAAACCCAGACCCCAATCAGCAACAACATGGGGCCCCAGCTGACCAGCAAGGTCATGAGCAAAGAACCTTCTTCGCGGGGTTTGACATCGAACTTGACGTTGTTGGAGATCAAGTCGCCAACCAAGCCGCGATCAAGGTAAGTGGCGTTGGTGCGAACCTTCCGATCATCGGTAGTCGTTGCGATGATTTCGGTGCCGCCCTGTCCCTCTTGAATGGTTGCTGACTTGATACGCTTGGCTCGAACCTCATCCAAAAAATCAGAATAAGCCAGATAGCCGTTACCAGCAGAACCACGGGTATCAAATTGCTTGAAAACAGTAAAAAGTACCAAAGCAATCACTAACCAAACGGCCACTTTAGAAAACCAAGGGTTGTTCAATGCAGACTCCAGTCAAAGCAAAATAAGGGAATACATAAAATAGCTTGAGGCCATTTTAGGCTTTTCAAGCTGGAAAGATACTTTTGTGTGTTTTCTGCCATATAAATGGTGCGGTTTTTAAATGAAACCATCACTTTAAGCCAATTCCAACTATAAAGTTCTCAGAAGAATTGCTTCTGCTGGCCTTTGGCTTTATGGGCTTAACAACCTTGAATGTGTCTTTAAATAGCTTAACCAGTTGGGAATAACCGCTACCGTGAAAGACTTTCACCACCAAAGCACCTTGGGGGCTGAGATGGGAAACGGCAAACTCTACCGCCAACTCCACCAAATGAGCCATCCTTGCAGCATCAGCAGACTCGATCCCAGATAAATTGGGTGCCATGTCAGAAATCACCGTATCGACACTGCGCCCAGCTAGGTGTTCTACCAGTTGGGTCATCAGTTCTGGCTCGCGAAAATCCCCTTGCAAAAAATGGACGCCCTCTATGGTCTCCATTGGCAATATATCCAGTGCAATGACGGTTCCATCCAATTCACCAACGGCAGCACCCTGTGGCGCCATACAACGGCGTGTGTACTGACTCCACGCCCCAGGAGCACTGCCAAGATCGACAACAACCATGCCGGGGCGGATCAGGTTCAGGGTCTCGTTGATTTCTTTGAGTTTGTAGGCTGCCCTAGCGCGATAGCCTTCTTTTTTTGCAAGCTTGACATAGGGGTCATTCACATGGTCGTTCAACCACGATTTATTGACTTTCTTACTTTGCGTTTTGACTTTCAAACATGCTTCCTTGTGCTGAGAAGATAATACCCGTTATGGCCTCAATAAAACTCACCCCTGTACAAAGAAAAACGCATCGTGCTTTAGCCCATCACCTCGACCCTGTTGTGATGATTGGCAACGACGGCCTGACCTCCGCTGTCGTCAAAGAAACTGATCGTGCTTTAACCTCACATGGACTTATCAAAATCCGAGTTCTTGGTGACGATAGACAGGCAAGAGAAATTATTTTCCAAGCGCTTGCCGATCAACTCAATGCTGCGCCCATTCAACACATTGGAAAGTTATTGGTGCTTTGGCGACCACAAGCTGAAAAAGAAAAACCTGTCAAAGAAGAACGACAGGCTGGGCCACGAGAGTTCAAGGTTCTGAAATACAGCAAGCGAGGCGGTCAAAGACCTGAAATGAAACGCGTCACTGTTTTGGGCAACGAAAGACTGACGGCGGGCGGACAAATCAAACGCGCTAAACCCAAAATCAAATCCATCAAAAAAAGTGCTCAGAGCGAATAGCGCATCCTAAAGATAGGACACTTTGACGATTTCGTAGCCTTTGACGCCACCTGGGGCTTCTACTTTGGCGATATCGCCCTCTTCTTTACCAATGAGCGCTCTGGCTATGGGGCTGCTGATATTGATGAGGCCAAGCTTTAAATCAGCCTCATCCTCTCCCACAATTTGATAGGT
>JBILIR010000088.1:0-6115 GCA_044368955.1 Limnohabitans sp. | reverse complement strand
GGTGGGCCACCATTCGTACCTGGCTCTCCATTTCCGCTGCTACGGATACGCATGCCGTCATCAATGCCAGCGGGAATTTTGATTTCCAGCGTTTTTTGTTTTTTGACTTTGCCTTGGCCGTGACATGGGGTGCAGGGGTCAGTGATGGTTTTTCCGCTGCCACGGCAATGTGGGCAGGTTTGCTGCACACTGAAAAAGCCTTGGCGCATTTGCACCACGCCTTGGCCTTGGCAGGTGCCACAGGTTTTGACGGATGTGCCTGGCTTGGCACCTGTGCCGCTACAGGTGGTGCATTCCTCGAAGCTGGGGATTCGAATTTGCGACTCTTTGCCCATGGCGGCTTCTTCGAGCGTCACATCCATGGCGTAACTTAGGTCGTTGCCGCGAAACACTTGCTTGCCGCCAGCACCTTGCTGTCTGCGTGTTTGACCAAAGATGTCACCAAAGATGTCGCCAAAGGATTCACCGAAACCGCCAAAGCCTGCTGCGCCGCCAGGACCACCGCGCATATTGGGGTCTACCCCTGCGTGGCCAAATTGGTCGTAGGCAGCCCGTTTTTCTGAGTCGGAGAGCATCTCGTAGGCTTCTTTGGCCTCTTTGAATTTCACTTCTGCCGTGGCATCGCCTTGGTTGCGGTCGGGATGGTATTTCATGGCCATCTTGCGGTAGGACTTTTTGATGTCCTCGTCGCTGGCGTTTTTGGGTACACCCAAAATTTCGTAAAAGTCGCGTTTGGTAGCCATGGTTTTATCTAAGGGTGTTGAATGTACCAACGCCGCGCAGCCCTCTCAGGCGATGCGCGGCGCGATGGGGAGAGAATGTTCAGCCTTTTTTCACTTCCTTGACTTCGGCGTCGACCACATTGTCGTCGTCGGGCTTTTTGCCATCGTCAGGCGCAGCGCCTGCAGCAGCGGCTTGCTGTTGGGCTTGCATATCGGCATAGACCATCTCGCCGAGTTTTTGCGCAACCGTCATCAAGGCTTCGGTTTTGGCAAGGATAAGGTCTTTGTCTTCACCTTTCAAAGCTTCTTCGACTTCTTTCACCGCAGCCTCGATTTTTTCTTTGTCGCCAGCTTCGACCTTGTCGGCATGGTCAACCAAGCTTTTCTTCACGCTGTGAACAGAGGCTTCGGCGTTGTTACGCGCTTGCACCATTTCAAGCTTTTTCTTATCTTCTTCAGCGTTGAGTTCGGCGTCTTTCACCATTTGTTGAATTTCAGCTTCACTCAAACCCGAGTTGGCTTTGATGGTGATTTTGTTTTCTTTGCCGGTGGCTTTGTCTTTGGCGCCCACGTGCAAGATGCCGTTGGCATCGATGTCAAAACTCACCTCGATTTGTGGCGTGCCACGGGCGGCGGGTGGGATGCCCTCCAAATTGAACTCGCCAAGCGACTTGTTGCCAGACGCCATTTCGCGCTCGCCTTGGTAGACCTTGATGGTCACGGCGGGTTGGTTGTCGTCGGCGGTGGAGAAAGTCTGCGCAAATTTGGTGGGGATGGTGGTGTTCTTGGCGATCATTTTGGTCATCACGCCGCCCAGGGTTTCAATACCCAAGGACAAGGGTGTGACGTCCAACAACAGCACGTCTTTGCGGTCGCCAGAGAGCACTTGGCCTTGGATGGCGGCACCCACAGCCACAGCTTCGTCAGGGTTCACATCGCGGCGAGGTTCTTTGCCGAAAAATTCTTTGACCTTGTCTTGCACCTTGGGCATGCGGGTCATGCCGCCGACCAAAATCACGTCATCAATGTCACCCACCGATACGCCAGCGTCTTTGATGGCGGTGCGGCAAGGCGCGATGGTGCGCTCGATCAACTCGTCGACCAAGCTTTCCAACTTGGCACGGTTGAGCTTGATGTTCAGGTGTTTAGGGCCTGAAGCGTCAGCCGTGACATAAGGCAGGTTGATGTCGGTGCCGGTGGAGGAGGAGAGTTCGATCTTGGCTTTTTCTGCGGCTTCTTTCAAGCGCTGCAATGCCAACACGTCTTTGGACAGGTCGACGCCAGATTCTTTTTTGAACTCGGTGATGATGAAGTCGATGATGCGTTGGTCAAAGTCTTCGCCGCCCAAGAAGGTGTCGCCGTTGGTGGACAAGACTTCAAACTGTTTTTCGCCATCGACGTCGGCGATTTCGATGATGGATACGTCAAACGTGCCGCCACCCAGGTCATAGACGGCAATTTTGCGGTCGCCTTTTTCGGTTTTGTCCAAACCAAAGGCCAGTGCGGCAGCGGTAGGCTCGTTGATGATGCGCTTGACATCCAAGCCAGCGATGCGACCGGCGTCTTTGGTGGCTTGGCGTTGGCTGTCGTTGAAATAAGCGGGCACGGTGATCACCGCCTCGGTGACTTCTTCGCCCAGGTAGTCCTCGGCGGTTTTCTTCATTTTGCGCAGCACCTCGGCGCTGATTTGGGGAGGCGCCATTTTTTGGCCACGCACTTCCACCCATGCGTCGCCGTTGTCGGCTTTGGCGATGGTGTAAGGCATCATGTTGATGTCCTTTTGCACTTCTTTTTCGTCAAACTTTCGGCCAATCAGGCGCTTGACGGCGTACAAAGTGTTGCGCGGGTTGGTGACTGCTTGGCGCTTGGCGGACGCGCCGACCAAAATTTCGCCGTCTTCTTGGTAAGCAATGATGGACGGCGTGGTGCGTGCACCTTCGGCGTTTTCAATCACCTTGGTGGTGTTGCCTTCCATGATGGCCACGCATGAGTTGGTGGTGCCTAGGTCAATGCCAATGATTCTTCCCATTTTTTTCTCCTGTGCGAATCAGCCCCCGAAGGCAGCTGTTTCATTTCCTGAAAGTGATGTTCAACAGTTGTGGATAACTTGGTGGATTTCAAGTGCGTAGCGTGTGTTCAAGCCTGTATTACTTGGGGGCTGTGACGGTCACCAAAGCGGGGCGCAAAACGCGGTCGGCAATCAAGTAACCTTTTTGAAGTACAGAAACCACGGTGTTGGCTTCTTGTTCAGCCGGCACAACCGAAATGGCTTGGTGCTGGTGCGGATCAAACTTGGCGCCCGCTTGCGGGTTGATTTCGATAACTTTATGTCGCTCCAAAGCGCTTTTCAGTTGCCGCAGTGTGGCTTCAGATCCTTCGCGCAATTGCTCAGTGGTGGCGTCAGCAATAGCCAAACCAGCAGTCAGGCTGTCCGCCACGGGGAGCAGGCTTTCGGCAAAGGCCTCCACCGCGAACTTGCGGGCTTTGGAAATTTCTTCTTCGGCTCTGCGACGCGCGTTTTCCACTTCCGCTTTGGCACGCAAAAATTGGTCAGCCAAATCAGCGTTTTTGGCTTGCACCACGGCCAATTCAGCCAAGGCGACTGCCAAGGGGTCTTCGGGTATGGCGTGCTGCTCGGAGGTGAGGTTGGGGTCCATGGCGGGCTCAGGTTGACCCGTCGGCTCAGACGGTAGGGGTTGTTGGGGTTCTGTCATACAAAATAAAAGGGCTGATTCAAATCAGCCCTGTAAATGGGAGGGGTTTGGCTTATTTCAAGGGGGTATCAGCCCTCAACGCCCAGCAATTCCACTTCAAACAGCAAGGTAGCGTTGGGCGGGATGACGCCACCGGCGCCGCGAGCGCCATAGCCGAGTTCGGCGGGTATCAAGAGGCTGCGCTTGCCGCCAATCTTCATGCCTTGCACGCCCTCGTCCCATCCTTGAATGACCATGCCTTGGCCTAAGCCAAATTCAAACGGATCGTTGCGGTCGAGGCTGGAGTCAAATTTCGCTCCTTTTTCGCCGTCTTCCCACAACCAGCCTGTGTAATGCACTGTCACATGTTGACCTGCTTGGGCGGTCTCACCCTCGCCGTGGTGGGTGTCTTCGTATTGCAGGCCGGAGGGGGTGGTGATCATGATGAAGCTTTGGTGATGAAAAAGAAGTTCGCGAGTTTAAGCCCAAGCCGCTTGAAGCCAAGGTTTAGGTAAAAACCCCAGTTTTTCATCTTTATGCCAAGATCGCTTTTTTGATTGGAGATGAGATGCAAGCTGCTGATATGACCCTCACCCAAGCCCGTGCTGCACTGGCCGCCAAAACCATGAGCGCTGCCGAGTACGCACAAGCCTTGATCAATGTTCAACAAGCCCAAACAGCTGTCAATGCATGGGTAAGCCAAGACAGCGATGCGCTATTGGCCGCAGCGAGAGCCTGCGACAGCGGTGGTTGGTGCCAGCAAGCAGACAAGGCCTTGGCAGGCATTCCCATTGCGTTGAAAGACAACATCGACACGCTGTCTTTAAGCACATCAGGTGGCACGCCTGGATTGAAAGATGCCCAGCCCTTGCACAACGCGCCAGTTGCGCAAAGCTTGTTTGAAGCGGGTGCTTTGCTGGCTGGCAAAACCAATATGCACGAGTTGGCTTTTGGCATCAGCACCAACAACGCTTACACAGGGGCAACGCGCAACCCTTGGAACCACGCCATGATTGCTGGCGGCAGCAGCGGTGGCTCGGCTGCTGCGGTGGCCGCTCGTATGGTGCCTGCGTCTTTGGGCACCGACACAGGAGCTTCTGTGCGTGTGCCCGCTGCTTTATGCGGCGTGGTAGGTTTTCGCCCGACGGTGGGTCGATATTCAGGTACGGGCATCATCCCTATTTCACATACCCGCGACACCGCTGGTCCCATCACCCGCAGCGTGGAAGACGCTGCCTTGATGGACAGTGTGTTGTGTGGCGCGGCTGTCGGCTTGGACAAACTTGACCTCAAAGGTTTGCGCTTGGGTGTACCCCGTGTGGACTTTTACCAAGGTGCCGATGACGAGGTGTTGAAAGCCATGGAAGCTTTGCTTGCGCAACTTGCTCGCGCTGGTGTGACTTTGGTCGAAGGCGATGTGGCGGGTATGTCAGCCCTGAATGCGCAGGTAGGCTTTCCGGTGGCTTTGTATGAGCTGACCGTGGACCTGCCCGCTTATTTGGCGCACAACCGCTACAAGCTGACGCTGGCCCAGATTGCTGAAAAAATTGCCAGCCCTGATGTGGCGGGTATCGTGGGTTCGCAGTTGGGTGACCAAGCCATGCCACGTGCCGCTTACGAGACCGCCCTGAAAGCGCGGGTGCATTTGCAAGCGGTGTATGCGGAGCATTTTTCCTCGAACCGCCTGGACGCCTTGGTGTTTCCAACCACCGTTCTGCCAGCTCGTCCCATTGGACAAGATGAAATGGTGGAACTCAATGGCGCACAAGTCCCCACATTCCCCACTTACATCCGCAACACAGATCCAGGCAGCAATGCAGGCATCCCTGGCATCAGCATTCCCATGGGCTTGAACAAAGCGGGCTTGCCGCTGGGCTTGGAGTTGGATGGCCCAGTGTCCAGCGACCGGCGTTTGTTGGCAGTGGCCTCAGCAATTGAAGCTTTGCTGCCACCCATGCCAGCACCCAAACGCTGAGACTTCAAGACTCGGCGGTAAAGCCGATGCGTTTGACGATGGGGCCCCATTGCTCGTAGAGGCGGCGCATGTCTTTGGCCATGTCCTCGGGGCTGTTGCCCAAGGTGGACAAGCCCTGCAGCGCCAAGCTGTCGATCACGCCCTTGTCTTTCAAAGCGCTTTGGATGGCGGCGTTGGCAGCATTGACCACCGATGCAGGTGTTTTGGCTGGCGCAAAAAAACCAAACCACTCTTCCACTGTTAATCCGCTGAAGCCTTGTTCGGCAAAGGTGGGAATGTCGGGCACGAACACGGAGCGCTGTTTGCCCGAGGTTGCGAGTATGCGCAATTTGCCTGCACGGTGATTGGCCAAAAAATCGCCGTGGGGCGTGAACATGGCGGGAATCTGACCACCAATGACGTCGGTGACGCCGGGTACCGAGCCACGGTAGGCCACGTGTTGCATGGGGACGCCGCTTTCCAAGCTGAGCAAAGCGCCCAAAAAGTGCGGCGTAGAGCCGGCAGCAGGTGAACCGTAATTGGCACGATCTGGATTGGCTTTGCACCACGCCAGAAAGTCTTTCACGTTCTTCACACTGGCTGGCACCATGGGACCGACTGCTAAGCCATGCGACAGCACCGATGCTGTGGACACAGGCGCGAAGTCTTTGAAAGGGTCATAGCTCAAGGATTTATAAATGTGCGGATAGATCAACAGCATGGAATAGGCACTGAGCAACAGGGTG
>JBILIR010000087.1:0-6136 GCA_044368955.1 Limnohabitans sp. | reverse complement strand
ACCACATAGCCGCCCTCGAGCACCACCACCTTGTCGGCAAAACGGCGCACCATGTTCAGGTCATGGGTGATGAGCAAAATCGCCATGCCGTGCTTTGCTTGCAAGCTATCGAGCAAATCCAAAATTTGCTGACGCAGCGAGACATCCAGCGCAGTGGTGGGTTCGTCGGCCAGCAGCAACTTGGGCTTTCCGGCCAAGGCCATGGCGATCATGGCGCGTTGGCGCTGTCCGCCTGACAACTGGTGAGGAAAACTGCTCGCCCGTCGCTCTGGTTCAGGAATGCCGGTATCGGTCAACAGTTCGATGGTGTGTTGCCAAGCTTCTTTGACAGTCATGCTTCGCTTGAGTTGCAAGACCTCGGCAATTTGGTCACCAATGGAGAACAGCGGGTTGAGCGCGGTCATGGGCTCTTGGAAGATCATGGCGATGTCGCCGCCGCGCACTTCGCGCAGTTGCGCCTCGTTCATGCACAGCAAATCTGCATCTTCAAAAACTGCTTTACCGCGCACCCAAGCGCCTCTGGCCAAACCCAAGAGGCTTAAAGCGGTGACGGTTTTGCCAGACCCTGACTCACCGACCAAAGCGAGTTTTTCGCCAGCCTTGATCTCAAAAGAAACGCCATGCACCACCTCACGCCCTTGAAAGGACATGTGCAAACCTTCGACCTTCAGAAGCGAGCTCATGGCTGAGTCTCCTGATGCAGTTTGCGGGGGTCTAGCGCATCACGCAAGGCGTCACCCATGAAGGTCAGGAGCAGCAAGGTGATAACCAGCACCGCAAAGGTAGACAACGATATCCACCACGCATCGATATTCGTTTTTCCCTGCGACAGCAACTCGCCCAAGCTAGGCGTTCCAGGGGGTACGCCCAGGCCTAAAAAGTCTAGGCTGGTCAAAGCCAAAATCGCCGCACTCATGCGAAACGGCAAAAAGGTAACCACGGGGGTCATGCTGTTGGGCAAGATGTGCCGCCAAATGATGGCCCAGTTGGACAAACCCAAAGCACGTGCAGCCCGCACATAGTCCAGCTGTCGGTTGCGTAAAAACTCGGCTCGCACATAGTCGGACAAACCCATCCAGCCGAACATGCTGAGCAAAATCAGCAGCAAGGCAATGCTGGGCTCGAACACCGCAGAAAAAATGATCAGCAAATACAACTCGGGCATGGCGCCCCAAATTTCAATGAAGCGCTGAAACGCTAAATCGGTTTTGCCGGCAAAAAAACCTTGAATGGCACCCGTCACCACACCCAGTATGGTGCCAGTGATGGTCAACGCCAAAGCAAACAAGACCGACACCCGAAAACCGTAAAGCAGCCTGGCAAACAAATCACGGCCTCGGTCATCGGTACCCAAAACGTTGTCCTCTGAGGGTGCCGCAGGATTGGGTTCTTTGGCAAAGTAGTTCAGCGTGCTGTGGTGGTAGGGGTTGGGCGGGTAAACCGCCCAATTGCCCGCTTGGGCGAACTGCTGGCGAATAAAGGGGTCGAGGTAGTCGGTGGGGGTTTGAAAGTCGCCGCCGAACTCGGTTTCGGGCGGGTTCTTCACGATGGGGAAATACAACTTACCTTGGTAGCTGGCGATCAAGGGTTTGTCATTGCTGACCAACTCGGCCGCCAGACTCATGACAAACAGCACCACAAACAAAATCAGGCTGACAAAGCCCAAGCGGTTGCGCTTGAAGCGCTTCCATGCAATGGCTGAAGGGGAAAGAGAAACAGTCGCCATGGGGGTCAATCAAACTTCACGCGGGGGTCCACCCACACGTAACACAGGTCGCTGATGAGTTTGGTGACCAAACCAATCAGGGTGAACAAATACAAAGTGCCCAGCACCACGGGGTAGTCGCGCCGCATCACACTCTCGAAGCTGAGCAAGCCCAAGCCGTCAAGAGAAAAAAGTGTCTCGATCAACAAGGAGCCAGTGAAGAAAGAGCCAATGAAGGCCGCTGGAAAACCCGTCACCAAGGGTATCAAGGCGTTGCGCATCACATGTTTCCACAGCACCTTATTTTCACTCAAACCTTTGGCACGGGCGGTCAAGACATATTGCTTGCCAATCTCTTCGAGAAAAGCGTTTTTGGTCAGCATGGTGGTCACAGCAAACGCACCCAACACGCTGGCGGTGATGGGCATGGCGATGTGCCACAAATAATCCACCACTTTGGCGCTCCAGCTCAAGGTTTCCCAATTGGCCGAGGTGAGTCCGCGCAAGGGGAACCATTGCAACTGGCCACCAAACACCACCAACAAGGCTACACCCAACACAAAGCCAGGAATGGCGTAGCCCACCAACACCACCAAAGTGGTGAGCGTGTCAAAACGGGTACCCGCACGAACTGCCTTGGCGATGCCCAGCGGCACCGACACCAAATAACTCAAGAAAAACGTCCACAGCCCCAAGCTGATGGAAACAGGCAGTTTTTCTTTCACCAGTTGCCAAACATCTTTGGGGTAAAAGAAACTTTTGCCTAAATCGAAACGGGCAAATTGGCCCAACATTTGCACAAAGCGTTCGTGGGCGGGTTTGTCAAAACCATACAGCTGTTTGATCTCTTCAATGCGTGCAGCGTCCACGCCTTGGCGGCCACGGTAACCCGCGCCACTGGCAGCCGCACCCTCGCCGCCGCTGTCGCGCCCTTGGAGTTGCGCCACCATTTGCTCAACCGGACCACCGGGTACGAACTGAATCACCGCAAAGGTCAGCAACAAAATGCCAAACAAAGTGGGGATCATCAGCAACAAGCGCTTCACGATATACAAAAACATGTCAACGCACTCCAGCAAAGTTGGCGGGTGTGGCCCACCAAGTGGATTGAATCCAACTCTCAGGTTGGTAATAGCGTGGTGTGATATTGGGCTGCTCAAAGCGCCCTGCCCGCCACGACACGCGGTGAACTCTGCCATACCAATGCGGCACGCTGTAGTGACCATGGCGCAGCACACGGTCTAGGGCTTTGCAAGCCGCAACTAACTGGCCACGGGTTTGGGCTGCCACCACTTTGTCCAAAAGTGCGTCCACGGCAGGGTCTTTCACACCAATGATGTTGCTAGACCCTTCGGTATCAGCTGACTTGGAGCCAAAGCGCTCGAGCAGCTCGGTGCCAGGCGCTTCGCTGCCGCCAATGCGGTTGCTGATTAACTCGAAATCAAACACATCCATGCGCTTTTGCAGCACCGCGAAGTCCACCACTTTGTAGACCACTTTGAAGCCCAGCTTTTCAAGGTTTTTCGCGTAGGGCGTCACAACCCGCCCCATGGAGCCAGAGTTGTCCAAAAACTCGATGGTGAAAGGCTCGCCTTTGTCGTTTCGCAAAGCGCCGTCGCGGTAGGTCCAACCGGCTTGGGTCAACAAGTCGCGGGCTTGGCGCAAGTGGTCACGCAAGGTATGGCCTGATGCGGGATCTAGGCTGGTGACGGGCGGCAAGGGCACGGCTTGGGTGAAGATGGCCGGGTCAAGCTTGTCGCGCATGGGTTCTAGCAAGTTCAGCTCGTCGGTGTCAGGCAGATCCTTGGCTTCAAAGTCGCTGCCGACAAAATAGCCGCGCACACGGGTATAGGCTTGGTAGAAAAGTTGGCGGTTCATCCATTCGTAGTCCATGGCCAAGCCAATGGCTTGGCGCACCCGTGCATCTTTGAATTTGGGCAAACGGGTGTTGAACATAAAGCCTTGGAAGTCGCCCGCATTGCCATGCTCCAACTCTTTTTTGATGAGGGTGCCGTTATTAAACAGCTTGCCCTTATAGCCCCTTGCCCACTCACGGGCCACGAAGGCTTGGATGTAGTCGAACTCGCCGGCTTTGAAACCTTCAAACTGCGCGGTGGTGTCTTTGTAGAGGCGGTAGCTGACGCGGTCGAAATTGAACATGCCTTTGCGCACATTCAGGTTTTTCGCCCAGTAATTGTTGTCACGCACATACTGAATATCTTTGCCAAAGTCGACTTGTCCGAGCTTGTAGGGCCCAGAGCCTATAGGCACATCGGTGATGACCTTGTCCAAGGGCTTGTCTGCGCCCCACTTGTGGCTGAACACCGCCATGCTGCCCACAATCAAAGGCAATTCAGCATTGGCGCGTTTGAAATTGAAACGCACCTCGCGGTCAGAGACCACCACCACGCTGGCCACTTCGCTGAAATAGGTACGAAATTGAGGCGCGGCTTCCTTGCTGGTGAGGCGGTCGAAAGAATACTTCACATCCAAAGCCAGCACGGGGTCGCCATTGTGAAATTTCGCCAAAGGGTTGAGGCGAAAGGTCACCGACAGTTTGTCTTTGGCCACGCTCACGTCTTCGGCCAACAAACCATAAGCGGTGGTGGGTTCGTCGCTGTTGCCAGTCAGTAAAGTCTCCAACATCAAGCTGCCAAGTCCTGGGGGGGCATTGCCTTTCAAGGTGAAGGGGTTGTATTTGTCAAAACTGGAAGCGCGGCTGGGCGAGACCATGGAAATCTCACCGCCCTTAGGGGCAGTGGGGTTGACATAGCTGAAATGGCTGAAGCCCTCAGGGTATTTGATGTCCCCAAACTGGGCATAAGCATGGGCCGCCCAAACGCTGGGTGAAAACGCAAGCCCTAGGCAAAGTAAAAAAGTTCGCATGAGACAATTCTGCAAGATTTTTCAGGAGTGCTTGAAATGCAGCCAAAAACAGGGTTTTTAGCCGGTAAGAAATTATTGATCACCGGCGTGTTGTCCAACCGGTCCATCGCCTATGGCATTGCAAGGGCCTGCCATGCGCAAGGTGCAGAGCTGGCCTTCAGCTACCAAGGCGAGCGCTTCAAAGAGCGTATCACCGAATTCGCCGCCGATTTTGGCTCGCAGCTGGTGTTTGACTGTGATGTGTCAAGTGACGAGCAAATCGCCGCCTTGGTCAACGGACTGACAGGCGTTTGGCCCAAGTTCGATGGCTTTGTCCATGCCATTGGTTTTGCGCCACGCGAAGCCATTGCTGGCGACTTTTTGGAGGGCTTGAGCCGCGAAGCTTTTGCCATCGCCCATGACATCAGTGCTTACAGCTTTCCCGCCATGGCCAAAGCGTTTTTGCCCCACCTGAACGACAACGCCGCCTTGCTGACCCTGAGCTATTTGGGCGCATTGCGAACCGTGCCCAACTACAACACCATGGGGCTGGCCAAAGCGTCACTGGAAGCCTCGGTGCGCTATTTGGCCGAGTCATTGGGCAGCCACAACCGTGGTTTGCGGGCCAATGGCATCAGCGCGGGTCCCATCAAAACTTTGGCCGCTTCAGGCATCAAAGGCTTTGGCAAGATTTTGGAAGTGGTGGCAGCCAACTCCCCCATTCGCCGCAACGTCACCATAGACGATGTGGGCAATGTGGCGGCGTTTTTGCTCTCCGATTTGGCTGCTGGCGTGTCCGCTGAAATCACCTATGTGGACGGTGGTTTCAGCCAAGTGGTGGGTGGTATCGCCGACTGACGTCATTGCGTAAACACGTCATTGCCAGCGCAAGCGAAGCAATCCCAGTCATTGCGAAGCCCGAAGGGCTGAAGCAATCTATTGGCGTACGCCACAGGCTCGGCCTCGCCTCCATGCTCACACAACGTCGGCTGCGGCCGACCTGTGACTCACGCCCTAGGTAGTTAATCGGGATCTGACCCCAATTGTTTTCGCGCCAGTGCAGCCACTTCACTGACGGCTTGGTTTTTCAAGCGGTGGTCACTCCACACCTGCCGCCACTTGCGGGCACCGGCTTGACCGTGGCGCAAGCCCAGCATATGGCGTGATACCGCAAACCATGGCACACCCCGCGCAGCTTGCTGCGCCATGTAGTCCACCATTTGCGCTTCGACATCATCGTGGGTCAATTGAAAAGGTTTGGCACCCAGTGCCTCATCCCAATGGCTGAGCAACCATGGGTTGTGATACGCCTCACGCCCGACCATCACGCCATCTAGTTGCTGCAAATGCTGGTGAATCTGGTCCATGGTGGTGATGCCGCCGTTGATGACAAACCGCAGATGGGGGAAGTCAAGTTTCAAGCGCAGTACCCAATCAGGTTTCAAAGGCGGTAAATCGCGGTTTTCCTTGGGTGAAATACCTTGCAGCCACGCATTGCGGGCATGAACGATGAACAGCTCGCAGTCCGCTTCTGACACCTTGCCGACAAAGTCGCGCACAAAGTCG
>JBILIR010000347.1:0-6183 GCA_044368955.1 Limnohabitans sp. | reverse complement strand
CGCCGCCGCCGCCACCGCTGCCGCCGCCACCGCCGCCGCCGCCTCCTCCGCCCGCGCCTCCTCCGCCCGCGCCTCCGCCGCCCGCGCCTCCTCCGCCGCCACCGCCGCCGCCGCCGCCGCCGCCCGCGCCTCCTCCGCCCGCGCCACCGCCGCCGCCTCCGCCGCCGCCCGCGCCTCCTCCGCCGCCACCGCCGCCGCCTCCGCCGCCGCCCGCGCCAGTTGAACCTCCAGCGCCGACGCCGCCGCCGGTCGCTACTGTTACCGCGGTTGTCGCCGCGGTGGTTAACAGCATTTCCGTGCCGAAGGCGCCCGCTCCAGTCGCGCCAGTTGTGGCACCAGCGCCTAAGGCGCCCACGCCTCCTCCTCCTCCGCCTCCGCCTCCGCCTCCGCCTCCGCCTCCGCCGCCTAAGGCGCCCACACCAGTTGCAGCGCCAGCGACAGCTGCACCAGCACCAGCGCCTAAGGCGCCCACGCCAGCTGCAGCACCAGCACCGGCCGCGCCAGCTGCAGCGCCAGCGCCAGCTGCAGCGCCAGCGCCAGCTGCAGCACCAGCGCCAGCTGCAGCACCAGCGCCAGCTGCAGCACCAGCTGCAGCACCAGCACCGGCCGCGCCAGCTGCAGCGCCAGCGCCAGCTGCAGCACCAGCTGCAGCGCCAGCGCCAGCACCAGCGCCAGCCGCCGACGCGCCAGCACCGGCCGCCGACGCGCCAGCGCCAGCCGCCGACGCGCCAGCACCAGCCGCCGACGCGCCAGCACCAGCCGCCGACGCGCCAGCACCAGCCGCCGACGCGCCAGCACCGGCGCCGGCCGCGCCAGCCGCTGCGCCTCCTCCTTCCAGTCAACCTG
This sequence comes from Limnohabitans sp., assembly GCA_044368955.1. Classification (GTDB taxonomy): domain Bacteria; phylum Pseudomonadota; class Gammaproteobacteria; order Burkholderiales; family Burkholderiaceae_C; genus Limnohabitans. The sequence goes on along the minus strand of JBILIR010000347.1, from coordinate 5,337 downwards.
CCCCTCCAACAGTAGAAGCGCCCACTGTAACTGCCAGCGCCCCGCCTCCAGTGGCCGTCGTGACGGTTGCAGCCCAGCGGGTCGAGAGCAGCCCGCCTTCTCCGGTTGCTACCCAGCCCGATCCAACGCCGCCCGATCCTGCGGATCAAAGCGACCCCGTCCTGCAGTTGGCGTCCGGGCCTACGGAGGTCACTGCAGCCGTCTCGCAAGCGAACGGCGCCCTTCAACAGCTAAGTCCCGAAATCTCCCTAACAACGCGCGTGACACCGCCACCTGCCCTTCAGAGCGCAGTTACCCCTCGTTATTCGATGCTCGGACCCACGATGTAAGGTCCGCAGCCAGCGATGAAAAAGCGCGACTGCCTGCGCGGATGTTTGGTTGCTCTGCGAAACGGCTCACTCTAAAGTTTTCGCCATCGGGTAAAAGCAACCTCCCAGCTAAGCACATTATGTGCTTAAGAGTTGCCTTTGCGTTTTCACGCCTAAGGCAGTATGGAAGTATCTTGAAACTTTTCCTAACTCTGGCTGCGCTATTGTTCCCCATACCTGCGTTTGCGGATGATGCGCTGAGCCTGAGTGGCAGCACGCGCGTGCGGTATGAAAACATCGAAGGGCAACCGCGCGCTGGTTTTAATAGCTCCGACGATCTGTTGAGTGTGCGCACAATTCTGAATGGTGACTATCGGTCGGGTGACTGGCGCTTTGAGGCTGAGCTTTATGATAGCCGTGCATATGGCAGCAATAGCGGAACACCGCTGACGACAGCCGACGTAAATGCCCTTGAACTGGTACAGGCCTCAATCCGATATGAAGCCCGCGACGCATTCGGGCTTGGCACCAAGCTTAATATGCAAGCGGGACGGTTCATGCTCAATCTCGGATCGCGGCGGTTGATCGCAGCGGATGATTTCCGCAATACGACCAATGGCTATACGGGTGTTCGCGCAGATATAGGCCTGGGTGACGGACTGTCGACGACATTGGTGTATACGCTACCGCAAGTGCGGCTTCCAGACGGCGGCAGCGATCTAGTGAACAACCGCGTCAAAATGGACCGCGAAAATTTCGATCTTGTCCTTTGGGGCGGGCTGGTGGCGCAACAGCTCTCTGCAAAACGCAGTATAGTCGAATTGTCATTCTATCAGCTTAGCGAGCGGGATTCTAATGCTCTTGCAACGCGTGACCGCGCGCTGTCGACGGGCGGGGTACGTATCTATCGCGACCCTGCTCCCGGCAGCATAAGCTATGAGAGCGAGACGATATACCAATTTGGATCTATCAGCGCCTCACTTGCCCCCGCTGCACCCAAGCTTGATGTCTCAGCCTGGTTTACGCACTTTGAATTGGGCTATAGTTTTGCACGCGCCTGGGCGCCGCGTGTATCGTTGGAATTCGACTATGCAAGCGGCGACGGCCGTGGCGCAAATTTCGGTCGCTTTGATACGTTGCTTGGCATGCGGGGTGCCGACTTTGCCCCTTCGGGATTGTACAGCGCCGTCGGCCGGTCAAACGTGATTGCATCGGGCGTTCGGTTGGAAGTGACACCTTCCAAACGTATCGACGCATTTGCGGCGTATCGCGCGCTTTGGCTTGCGTCACGCTACGACAGCTTTGCAACGACAGGAGTGCGTGATGTCACGGGATCGTCGGGGCGTTTCGCCGGACATCAAGTGGAGGCACGGCTGCGCCATTGGCTTGTTCCGAAGCGTTTACGACTGGAGTGGAGCGGGGTTTTTCTCGCGAAAGGGCGGTTTTTAGAGGCGGCGCCCAATGCGCCTGCTGCAGGCAACACGCTGTACAATGCGCTAAACGCAACCATTAGCTTTTAGACCGATATCTGCGCACCCAGCGTCAACGTGCCCTGCGGCAACGGTCTGAACAAAAACGGACATTGTCCCAATCTTTCGCCCATTTTTTGCGCCATGCAAAAGGCTTTTGGCACGCAGCACAAACTTTCGACGGCAAGTCGCCTTTTTTGACCATTTTGGGCATGTGGCAATCCATATAAGGCACGCGGTCAATGTAAAGGCTTGTCACATTTTTATCGCACTTTTATCTATATTTTGTTGAAAGAATTTAAGCAATTGCTGCGCAGCATTTCTGACGTTAGTAATGGCGTCAGAGTTAGTTCAATTAAGGGGGAAGTTTTATGAATTTGGGAAATCATCTGTTGAAGGCCGCCATGCTGTCCTCCATCAGCATCGCTTCGCTGAGCATAGGTTCGGCTGCATTCGCGCAAGACAACACACCGCAAGCAAGCGACGCAGCTGACGAAGACGTTATCATCGTGACCGCAACTAAGCGCGAACAAACGCTGCAGGAAGTGCCGGTCGCAGTTTCAGTGACATCGGCTGCTGCCATTGAACGGGCGCAGGTTCGCGATCTCAAAGATTTGCAGACCTTGGTTCCATCGCTTCGCGTTAGCCAGCTGCAAAGCTCAGCCAACACAAACTTCATCATTCGCGGCTTCGGCAACGGCGCCAACAACCCGGGCATCGAAGGTTCGGTCGGCGTTTTCATCGACGGCGTCTATCGTTCGCGTTCGGCGTCCGCCATCAGTGACCTTCCCAACCTGCAACGCGTCGAAGTGTTGCGCGGACCACAATCTACCCTGTTCGGCAAAAACGCCTCGGCTGGCGTTATCTCGATTGTTACCAAGGCGCCAAGCTATGAAAATGGCGGCTCCGCTGAAATTAGCTATGGCAATCGTAACGCAATAGTAGTCAAGGCCGACATTACTGGCCCGATCGCAGAAAATATTGCTTTCAGCCTGGCTGGCGGCGTGAACCGGGCTGACGGTTACGGCACCAACCTGACCGATGGGTCCAAAACAAGTGAGCGTAACCGTTGGTTTGCGCGTGCGCAGTTGTTGGTTGAGCCTTCGGAGAGTTTCAAGCTGCGCTTCATTGGCGACTATGACAAGATTGACGAAAATTGCTGCTTCGTTGGCAACGTCTTCGGCGGTCCAACCGTTGCAGCCATTCGTGCCACCGGTGGTAAGATAAACACAGGCGGCATCTTCAGCTATAGCGAATATCAAAACTTCGTATCGGAAAACAAAATCAGCAATGGTGGTATTTCGATGCAGGCTGATTATGAACTCGGTTCGTTGAATGTAACGTCAATCACGGCTTATCGCGAGTCACGCGCCAAAACCAACGCCGACAGCGATTTCACCAGTGCAGACTTGATCGGCCAAAACCGCGGCGACGTGGATATCACCACCAAAACCCAGGAATTGCGTTTGGCTTCCGATTTTGACGGTCCCATCAACTTCTTGGTTGGTGCCTATTATTTTGATGAGAGCATCAAGAACAAGCAGGCGCTTACAGTTGGCAAGGATTTCCGTAATTATGCCAATGCCTTAGCTGGCGGTAACTATATAGGGCTGGAGCCGACAATTCGCGCGCTGGCTGGCGTCCCCGCATCCGCAGCCCCATTTGGTGGCCAAGGTCAGGGCAGATTTGAAGATTGGGATTACAATAATAAGGCCTATTCCATCTTCGGTACGGTCGATTATGAACTTACCGACGGCCTCGTTCTGACGGGTGGCTTCAACTACACCAAGGACAAGAAAAACATTGCGAGCAACACCAGTGGCACGGACGTGTTCTCAAATATAGACTTGGTCCTAGTTGGAGCAAATGCCGGCGTTCCTGCGGTTATACCGACGGGCGCAGTCGGAAATACCAGCACATTGTATCCGCGCATCACAGCTTGTCCGAACAGAAATGGTGCAGCAAGCGTTTGTAACCCATTCCTGGGTCTCGCGGCATTGCAATTCTTGCCACAATTCCTAAACCTCCCGAATGCAGTTGAAGATGGTCGCACGAACGATGGTAAGCTGACCTATTCGGGTCGTGTGGCATATGAAGCGACGGACAATATCAACGTGTATGCCAGCTATAGCACAGGGTTTAAGGCAACGTCGTGGAATATGTCGATTGACTCGCGTCCATTCGTGTCGGATTTTGTCGCCGGTTCGCCAGCACAGGGTGCACCGATAACGCCTTCGGCCATTCGGACAGCTGGTCTTCAAACAACCAACCTCACCAGCGGAACACGTTATGCGCTTCCTGAAGAGGCAACGGTTATGGAATTGGGCCTGAAGGCAAAGTGGGAAAGCGTTGCATTTAACCTGACCGTCTTTGACCAGTCGATCAAGAATTTCCAAGGCAACAGCTTCATTGGTACGGGCTTTGTGTTGTCCAACGCCGGTAAGCAGTCGGTGAAGGGAGTTGAATTTGACAGCAGTTTCAACCCGATCGACGCATTGCAACTACGTGTGGCTACCGTCTATCTTGACTCGAAATATGACAGCTATGTCGCATCACAATTTGGTGATCTGAGTGGCAAGTCGGTTGGCGGCATTCCAAAGTGGTCGACAACCTTGGGCGCAACCTACACGGCAAAATTGAACGATCGCGCTGACCTTGTCCTGAATACCGACTACCACTTTGAGTCAAATACGGTCATGAACGATGATCCAACTGCGGCACAGTATAAGCGTGAAGTAAAAGATCTTGGCGCATCGGCAACGTTTCGTTTGGACAGCGGTCTGCAATTCTCGCTCTGGGGTCGCAACTTGACGGCTGCGAAATATCTCTCCGTCATCTTCCCAAGCGTTGTGCAGTCTGGTTCGATTTCGGGCTATCCAAACGCACCCCGCACTTATGGTGCATCGGTAAAGTACAAGTTCTAATTTCCTGAATTTCGCAGGCAAGAAGAAGCCGGGGCAGCCATCGCTGCTCCGGCTTTTTTGTTGCCCGCCTGCCGCTTAATAGACGCGCAGGCACAAGAATGCAGGCGCGTGGCCTGCCGAATGTCCTATCAATTTTTAACACCGGAAAAATGGTGCCCGAGGGCGGATTTGAACCACCGACACGCGGATTTTCAATCCGCTGCTCTACCCCTGAGCTACTCGGGCTACGCGGCAAAAACCGCGTGGGAGCGCAGCCTATAGAGAGCCGATGCGCACCTTGGCAAGTGCAAAATCAGTCCGCGCCTTCGGAACCGAAGCTATCTTCATAATCCGCCAACGGCCCCGGCACGCGATAGCCTTCATCAAGCCACTTCAACAGGTCGCGATCCTTGCACCCCTGGCTACAGAAAGGTTTGTATCCCGCCACTTGCGGTTTCCCGCATAAGGGGCAGGCATTAGCTTTGCGCGACATGGACATGCCCATAGCCTGTGGCCTTTTCATCCGCAACTACCAGCATATCAGCTCCCGCAGCGCGAACCGCTTGCGCCCGCCATATGGCCCAGTTCTGCGATTCCAATAACGCTGCGACATCGGACCGCGCTGTCACCGTACGCGCGCCAAAACCGGATGACTGC
>JBILIR010000085.1:0-6233 GCA_044368955.1 Limnohabitans sp. | reverse complement strand
ACAGGCACGACACCACCGGCAATGAAAAATGGGGGCGCTTGAAATGCCTCGGGCATACCCATGGACAAAAATTCGGCACCCCAGACAATTTTGACGACATCGTCCATGATCAGCACAAGCGCATAGCAAACCAAAAGCTGCATCAGTACGTCAGCCTTATAGACCCGCCGCATGAGAAGTCGCTCAAAAATAAAGCCAAACAACCCAACACCAATGCCAGCGGCAAGCACAGCTATCGCAAAATTACCTGTCAGTTTGTAAGCCGTCAGGGCAAGGTAAGCGCCCAACATGTAGAAAGAGCCATGCGCAAAATTGACGACACCCAATACGCCAAAAATAAGGGTCAAGCCAGCTGCCACCAAAAAAAGCAAAGAGCCGACGATCAGACCGGTACCCATTTGGGTCACGATGCAAGACGCCGACGAAAAGCACTCTAAGAGGGCTTGTGGATTCACGCTAGGCTCCTAGTGGAATACAAGATGCACAACATCAGGCAAAGCCTTTGCGCTTCTTCCACTCCGCTTCCAACTCGGTAATTTGTTTCCAACTGCCAGGGACAGGGCTTTTCATGTAAGGCTCCTTACCAGACAACTCACCCCAAGCCAGCGCATAGTCCACCAAGGTATGGTCATCTGCTCGCAAGGTTAACTTGCCATTTGCACCAAATGGAGAGTCAATACTGAGGCCGTCTAATGCCTGTGCAATTTTTTTGGCGTCTGTGCTTTTCGCTTTTTTGATGGCAGTGGTCAAAAATTGCACACTGGCTGCGTTTTGCCATGCCCAGTTCAAAGGCAAGTCCTTGAATTTGCCTTGGTAACTGGTGGCCCAGCTTGTGTTGGCAGGCGTATTGGGGAAACTTTGCAAATAACGGTTGCCCGAGTGAAGTCCCAGTGGCACATTTTTAACATTGGTGAGTACGGCATAGTCAGCAGCATTGACAGAGAAAAATTGTTTCCCACTGAAAAGCGCATAAATATTTGACTGGTCGATGAAGGAAGTTAAATCGCCCCCCCAAAGACAAGAGTAGATGGCCTGGGGGTTGACCTGTAGCAAGCGCGTGATGACTTCGCTGTAGTCAGCTTGGAACAGCTTGGGCCAAGCTTCGCCTACAAACTCAACGTCTTTATTGAAAAATTTCAGGTATTCAGCGAACTCGGCGGTGGTGTCACGTCCGTAAGCGTAATCTGGCGAACACGTCATCCAACGCCGTAAATTTTTCTCTTTCGCGACTTTGGCTGCATAAGCTCCTCCAATAATGGCATCGTGCACACCTTGTCTGGCGCAACGAAAAGCCATCGGGGTGCGCATTTTGGGGTCTGCCGTAAGCGAGGATGTCTCTGAGCAAGTGTGGATCACCAGCACCCCCATGTCCCGGGCCACCTCATGAACAGCAAAAGCACCCGATGAGGCTTCAGCGTCGATCAAAATTTCACAACCATCGGCAGTCACGAGTTCACGCGCAACACGCGCAGCCTCTTGGGGTTGACCTTTGGAGTCACGGATGATCAGTTCAATTTTGCGGCCACCAAAACCACCACTTGCATTGAATTTTTCAACTTCCATGTTGGCGGCATTGCTTGAGGACTGGCCCAGCATGGCCACCCTGCCTGACAAAATGGTCGGCATACCGACCCGAATGGGTTTGTTTTGCGCTAAAGATATGGCAGGAAAACCAAGACTGCTGGCGCCCGCAATGGACGCCGCGCTTTGCATTAAAAGGCGACGCTTGGGGGACGCCAAAACTTTACTGTCTTTTGGATTCATGCTGTTGTCTCCGTGTCTTGGACTTGGTTGTCTTTTTTTAAGTATAGGGTAATACTCAGGGCGGAACACGTGCTAAAAACCCGAAGAAAACTGAAATCGCAAATGGCATTAGCATCAGGGTTTTAACAATAATTTATATAGGGTTAATGGTTCTATGTTTAAAACAGTGCTTTGGATTGGAGTGCTTTTCCACACCACCTTGTTTGCGCAAAACAGCAAAGTATGTGAGTTGATGCAACAAAGAATTTCAGGGACGGGACAGGTCAACACCGTGTGTTCTGCCCTTTACCAAGAATGTTCAAAGGAATCGGTCAAAAAAACAGACCCCAAGGAAGCTCAAAACCAATGCAGCAAAAACCTTGGTAGCTGTCAAATGGCGGGTCAACTGAGTGGGGAAGATTTACAACTTGTTATCGATGAATACAAAACGTTATGTCAAAAGTAACCTGTTTCCCTGGTTAAGCCCAATCATCGCCACCCAGGTCAAATGCGTCGTCAGCGACTGAATCAAGTGGAGCCGCATTGACATTGCTTGGGTCTGAAAGTTCCATGATGTTTTGAATCCCTTGAAACAGAAATGAACCTGCCGCCACACCGACAGCCGTACTTGCAATTGAGCCCACCAGGCCAGATCCCCAAAGGCTAGGTGTCGCAGTCTGCGGTAGGCTATTTCTTATGGCCTGACTCTGCGCCGTGTTTGTCTGGGGTGCAACGCTCACTTGATCAAGTTTGGCTTGTAATTCAGCATTTTTTGCCATGGCCACCTGCAAAGCTAAGTCACTGCCCATCGCTCTTTGCACCAATAAATAAAGCGCATCTGATTGTTGAGCACAGGCTTGCTTGATCAGGGTTTCTGCGGCGACATCTCTGGGGGAAGCTCTTGCCACTACCAGTTGCCGCAAAAAAAGTTGTAATTGATCGCGTTCTTCTAAAGTCATGACAATCCTTTCATGAAGGGCAGCCTCTGAATAAGTACAGTCAAGCATACACTTAAGATTGAGCAATTGGCTACAGAACAAGACAAATAGCTGGCAATTTTATTTTTTGGGAGTAATTCATATGAGTACCCTTGCCTTGTCCCCGACGATAGAAAGCAACCCCAAAGTCAAAGCTGTCTTTGATGACATAAGACAAACCCGTCAAAGTGATTTCATCAATAACATGTGGCGCTATTTGGCGTTCGACCCCGATTTGCTAGAGAGCACTTGGCACGAGGTTAAAGCTGTCATGGCTTCGCCCTCCTCCCTTGATCCCCTGACCAAAGAGATGATTTACATTGCTGTTTCAGTGACCAATGCTTGCAGTTACTGTGTTCATTCACATACGGCAGCAGCCAAAAGCAAAGGCATGTCAGACGCTCAACATGCCGATTTACTGCGTGTCATTGCTTTAGCAGGCAAAACCAATCAACTGGCTTCCGCCATGCAACTGCCTGTCGATGCTGTTTTCAATAAAGACTGCACATGAAATGAGAGGCAGATTCACCCGACCCGCATACCAAAGGAGCAGCAAATGGCAATTTCATGGTTAACCGCCCTCAAGGTTGTTCCTTGGGGAAAGGTTCTGGAACATGCACCAGGTGTATTGGACAAGGCGCGTGGTTTTATAGATAAACGTCGCGCAGACGAGGCACAAGCGCCTACCGAGCTTGCGCAACTGGCAAAGGTACAACAGGAAATGGCGTATATGCTGACCCAGTTGTCCGAACAAAACCTCGCCCTGATGACAGCTGTGAAACGCCTGCAGTTGCGCATGAAATGGCTTGGCGCTGGCTTGTTGCTGGCCCTTTGTGTTTGCGGGGTTTTGGCTGCACTGGTACTTGAATAGCTCTGTGGGTTTCAAGTTCAATTTGCAAGACAATAAAGTCCATGAGCACCTTTAGCCCCGTCCACCTGTCACCAGCTTGGCATTTGTTGCAAAACTTGGCGACTGGCAACTTCGCTTACTTGCGTGAACTGCTGTCAGACGCTGCACGCAATTCATCGATGCAACTGCAAGCCTGTGGCATTCAGATGGACTTCTCACACCAGCGGGTGAATGAAACCGTTTTGCAAGCTTTACAAGCGCTGGCAAAGGAACGTCAAGTCGACGATCAACTTCGCGCCATGTTCCATGCAGAGGCAATCAACACCACCGAACACCGCAGCGTGCTGCATGTCGCTTTGCGCGGCAGCCACTTGAGCAACCCGCCATGGGGTCTGACGGTTTCTGCGCAGGTGAAAACGCAGTTAGACAAGGTTTGTGATTTTGCAGAAAAAATGCGCTCTGGTGCTTGTGCAGGCCACAGCGACTTGTCCATCACCGATGTGGTGAACATCGGCATTGGCGGCTCAGATGTGGGGCCACGCATGGCGACAATGGCTTTGCAAACAACTGCCAAAACACCTGTGCATGTGCATTTCGTATCGAATGTAGATGCGTGGAGCTTGCAGCAAACTTTGCATCATCTCAACCCCGCCACCACCGCCTTTGTGGTGCAAAGCAAATCATTCTCCACGCAAGAAACCATGACCATTGCTGCTTCGGCGCGGCGGTGGTTAAGCGATGGAGGTTGCCCTGATGCCCTGTTGGCTCGTCACCTGATAGCGGTGACGGCCAATCCTGCAATGGCCTTGAGCCAAGGTTTTTTGACAGACCATGTTTTTGAGTTTTGGGACTGGGTGGGTGGGCGTTACTCCCTGTGGTCTGCGATCGGTTTGCCTTTGGCCGTTGCCATAGGTGCCAGCGCCTACCGAGAGATGTTGCAAGGCGCTTGCGATATGGACGCACACGTCCAAAGTGCAACAGCAGACAAAAATGTGCCTCTGCTCATGGCCTTGTTGGGTATTTGGAATCGCAATTTTTTGGGCGCAGAGTCGCTGCATATTGCGCCCTATGCTTCTTGTCTGGGAATGTTGGTGCCCTACTTACAGCAAATGGACATGGAGTCCAATGGCAAATCCACCCACAAAGATGGCTCTGCGGTGCAGGTGGAAACCTCGCCCGTGTTGTGGGGTGGCTTAGGGTTAGACGGGCAACACGCTTACTTTCAAATGATTCACCAAGGGACCAACCTGGTTGCCACCGATTTCATTGGGGTCAAAACTGAAGGCTCTGACTTACCCTTGGCCACAGAACATCACCGCGTGGTCTTGCTGAATATGAAGGCACAGGCTCAGGCTTTGGCCATCGGCAGAACCGCTGAAGAAACCAAGGCTTTGCTGATGAAGGAGGGAATGACTGAGAGTGAAGCCACCCAACTGTCGCCGCACCGCAGCTATGCGGGCAACCGCCCCTCCACCACCTTGTGGCTAGAAGCCATCACGCCACACAGTTTAGGCGCACTGATGGCACTGTATGAACACAAAGTGTTTTACCAAGCGGCTATTTGGGGCATCAATGCTTTTGATCAATGGGGCGTAGAGCTTGGCAAAACCTTGGCTAAGCGATTAGAAGCATCTGATTGAAACGGGCGGATGCTGTGTCAATCTAAGTTGATATTTTGTTGCTTGATAATTTTGTGCCAAATTGCGGTTTCTGATCGCAGCAAATCTGCATATTGCCCAGGTGTATTGGCCACAGGTTCAATCCCAAAATCAATCAATTTTTGACGAACCGGTGCATGGTTGATGGCCTCGGCCAGTTGCTTTTGCAAAGTGCTGACAATCTCGGGGGGAGTGCCTGCAGGCGCCACGATACCGACCAAAGCGGCTGCCTCCACTTTTTTCAACCCAAGCTCGGCAAAAGTTGGTACATCGGGCAATTGCGCTAGGCGCACAGGATTGGCAACAGCCAGTGCGCGAATCTTGCCGCTTTTGATAAAACCTGCACCTGCTGCCAAGTCCACCATCATGGCGGGTATTTGTCCGCCAGCTAAATCGGTGAGCGCAGGGGCAGCCCCTCTGTAGGGAATATGCACCATGAACAAGCCTGCATGAACTTTTAAGAGTTCCATCGCCAAGTGGTGAGGACTTCCCGCGCCGGCAGAACCAAAATTGACGCTGCCTGGTTTGGCCTTGGCTTTGCGTATGAAGTCCTTGGCGTCTTTGGCGTCAGAGGACGGACCAACCACCAAAATCATAGGAAACTTGCCCATCAGCGTGACAGGCACAAGGTCTTTTTCTGGGTTGTAGGACAGCTTGGCATACAACGCCGGGTTGAAAACCATGGTGCCGTTGTCTGCTGAAAGAATGGTGTGCCCATCTGCAGGTGCGTGGGCCACATCCGTGGCAGCGATGGCCGTATTGGCCCCCGGTTTGTTGTCAATCAAAATAGAGTGCTTGATCTGAACAGAAAGTTGCTGACTGATGGTGCGAGCCAAAAAATCCGAACCTCCTCCTGCAGGATACGGCACCACCCAACGGATATTTTTCGAAGGATAGCTTGCAGATTGGGCCAAACTCGACAAAGGCATGGCATAAAGTGCACCAATTGCCCAGATAAACACCCAACTCATTCTTTGAAACATCTGTATTCCTTTTCGTGGAAAT
>JBILIR010000084.1:0-6253 GCA_044368955.1 Limnohabitans sp. | reverse complement strand
TGAATTGGGCATCGCCCTGACCATTGTCGCGGTCCTGATCATTTCAGGCTTGGTAGGCGTCAACGCTGTGCTCGCCAGCACCAAGGCCAACGACCAGATATCAGCATCCGGTCAAACCATCGCCAGACTTCAAAACATAGTGTCCACCTCTGCAGACCTTACAGGTTTAGATACTCAACGAGCGATTGGATTAAGTGTTTTTCCACGTAACAGGGTTAATGCAGCTCGCACTGCTGTCAATGGTGTTTTCAGTGGCGGCTCTGAATTCATCGCTACCAACGCAGCTGCAATCGCGGGCTTAGGGGCTGATATCCCAGCCAACAGAGCGGGCTTTTACGTCATTCACAACATTCCGCGAGCGGTATGTTCAGAAGTTGCACTGGCTCTTGCTCCACTGGTGGACTCAGCTTGGGTAAACGTCACGCCAAACCCGCAAGCTGCCATTGCCGCTGCCCCCGTTGCCGCCAACCAGATTAAAAACAACGGAGGGGCTGTTGCTCCTATCGCTGTCAGCAGGACCTGCGACGAAAACGCATTGAGTTCTTTGCAACTTTTGATTCGCCCCTAAGCCCTACCCCACAAGGCGCAACCCAACATGCAGTTCCACTTTATTTTGTCTGGCTTGCTGGTAGCGTGCTTGAGCTTGCCCGCGGGGGCACAAACTGCCCCTGCCCCTTCGCCTCCTGTGCTGAAAAAAGACAAAGCGGTTGCGCCTGTTCGTGTTGAGGACAGAAAAAACATCCAAATCCAAAACCTGCCTGTCGATTTTGAAATTTCTGTCGAATGGGCCAAACCTCCTAAGCCCACCTTGCCCAGCCCCTCTGGCCCTGGTGAGGCGGCAAAAGCCCCTGCCAACGAACCCTCTGCGGTGTGGTCTTTGTTGTCGCAAGACAAAACCCTGTATCACAGCCTGAGCCGCTGGGCTCAAACCGCCAACTGGCAACTGATGTGGGAGGCCGAGCGGGACTTTCCCATCCAAGCCCAAATCAGTGTGGAGGGAAGTTTCACGGTGGCTATTCAGATGGTGATGAATTCACTCGCCAGCACCGACTACCCCTTGCAAGCTGTCATGAACCACTCGACGCGGGTGATCAGCATCATCCGTCACCAAGACCCCTATGCGCGATGAGAGCCCCATGAAAAACCAAACTCCTGTGTTATCCCCTCTTTGGTGCCTGTGTGGTCTTGCGCTACTGACAGGATGCGTCAGTTCACGCTACGAACCCGCGATTGCCCGTGGTCACAACGACATCAGCAAACGTGCGGCCCAAGCCGACGCTCTGCTGCGCAACACCCCAGGGCCTTCGCCTTCGGTGGTGACCAGCAAAACACCGCGCTTCACCACCAACTCCATGCCCTTGGACCGCAGCGAAATGCTGCCCAGCCGCATAGCGTCCATCACCTTGCGCGTTCCAGGCAAACACAACATCAAAACAATTGCCGAGTTGATTGAACGTGCCATTGAAATTCCCGTCAATGTGGCAGCTGACGCCACCATGCCCCCCGCCATGTTCATACCTGTAGGCATGGCGCAACTGGCACAAGCCCCCGCCACGCCCGAAGCCAAAGCCACGCCCACGGCCTTCACACAAGCACCCAATGACAAAGCAATTTTGGAGAGTGTGCACCGCGCTGGTGGCAGCAAACTGAGCGCCAACACCGACCCCGCCACGCAAAACGACATCGAACTGAATTACTCGGGCAGTCTGGCGGGTTTGCTCAACCAAGTGTCGCTTCGATCAGATTTGCGCTGGTCTTATGTATCGGGCCGCATTTTGTTTTACCGCGTGGTGTCACGCAGCATCGCGGTCAAGACCTTGCCTGGGGGCCTGAAGCTGTCCTCCACCCTGAACCTCAACTCCACCGGCGGCGGCACCTCGTCGTCCACCAGCTCCAGCGAAATCAATTTTTGGACGGGTATAGAGAAGAACTTGGCCAATATGGTGTCGGTCACCGGCAAATTGGTGATTGACCCCAACACAGGCACCGTCACGGTGCGTGATGCGTTTCGCAATGTCGAAGCCATCGAGCAATACATCCAAAGCCTGAACCAAAATCTGATGCGCCAAGTGTCCATGACGGTCGAGGTTTTGCAAGTCAATTTAAGCAACGAGTTTCAATCAGGCATCGATTGGAACTATGTGTCCGAGTCCATGCGCTTGGGTCAACTCTCGCTCAAAGGGCCTACCTCTTTAACCAGCGCAGAGTCCGCTGCCAATATTGGTTTGGTGCTGAGAAACAGTGCAGGCACAACCAACCAACTGCTGTTTCAAGCACTGGAAAAGTTTGGTCGGGTGAGTTCGTCGTATTCCACGGTGGTCACCACCGTCAACCGTCAACCAGTTCCTGTGGGCAGCCAAACCACCCAAAGCTATCTGAAGTCAGTGACTCCCACGCTGCTGACCAACACCGCGGGTGGCACCACCTATGGCGCACCCAGCTTGACGCCAGGCGAAATCACCACCGGCTTCACGCTGAACTTGCTGCCTATCTTGCTTGACTCCAACCATGTGCTGGTGGAGTGCGGCTTGTCTCTCAGTTCATTAAAAGAACTGAAAACCTTTAATACAGGCTCAGGTGCAAGCCTGCAAAGCATTCAACAACCCAGTGTTGCCAATTTTGGGGTGTTGCAACGCTTGGTGGCCAAGTCCAACGAAACCATTGTGCTCAGCGGATTTGACACTGAACTGGTCAACAGCAACCAAAACGATCCCTTGGTGAATTTACCCGGATCACGCACAGGTGCCAAAGACCGCACCACCACGGTGGTGCTGATCACCCCCCGTTTATCCGAACAGTAAGACCATGAACCACTCTGCTTCAGGCGTTCAGTTTGACCACCACCATTTTGTGCTGGGCATGGAGTGGCGCTTGCTCCCACCTGCCGAAAAGATCGTTCGCCACACGCTGAGCCAACTGCGCAAGGAGGGCATGAAGTGGTATGCCTCTAGCCTGATACAAGACATCGTGGGTATTTGCACCCATATTCCCAATGCCCGACACACCATGCATTCGGCGGCTTTGCATTTGGCCACACGTTGGAGCAACGGCGGTTTAGAGCTGTTTGTATTTGGTGTGCCCCAACAGCGTGTTGCGGTGGTGGCGTTGAACCATCGCCGCCCCATACCGGGCTACGACTTTGTAGGTAGCGTGCAAGAAGCCCGGGGGTTGATTGACGAGTTTGAGACCATACAGCGAGGTCAAATCATTCGCCGTGTTGGCGACTTGGGACTGCTGGCTGACGAAGAAAAACTCAGCGCTCATACCGTGTTTGATCTGCCAGGCTCCGAGTCCAAATTGCGGAAAATACCCATTAAATACCTGCAACCCATCGTCTGGCTTGGGCTGCTGTTGACGCTGGTCTTGACCTGTATTTACTTTTTGCAGCCTAGCCAAGCCAATCAGCAAGCGCTGGACAGCCAACCGCCCCCCGACCCCAACTGGGTCTACAACCAACAGGCCAACCAATATATCGCCACCCTGGACAGGCAAGGCCAAGTTTTGTACCAAGAATGGGCGCAGCTGATTGCCCAACTGCCGCTGACGCACCAAGGCTGGGCTTTGACCCAAGTGGAGTGCAATGCGAACCAGTGCAGCGCTAACTGGAAGCGCCAATTTGGCAGTGTGGATGATTTCTATGCCAGCTAGCCCTTGCAAACCCCCCATATCCAAGCGCTGGACACGGAGACCGACTTGCTTGCACAACAACTGCAAACCCGCTTTGAGACGCCGGTCAAAGAAGTCAAAGCCACTTACCTCAGCACCAAGGATTTGCCGGCCGATGGCCAAGGGTCACGTCACGTCGCCTCTTGGTTGCAAGACCTGAGCCTCATTGGCGCACAAAAAGTACAAGTGAATAAAGCCCAGCTGTGGCAGCCACCGGCCGATGCGGCGCTGCTAAAGAACCCTTTGTTGAAAGGCACTTGGTCTGTTGAAGTCCCGCTTGGCTTGGCCGCCGACTTGGTTGTGCCGCCCTTTGCCACCGTCACCGCATTGAGTGCCAGCCTAGATCAACATTACCAACTCTCTGGAGAATATTATGTTCGAGCCAACACGCCTTAAGTGTGTCTTGCTGACGGCCTGCTTGTTCGCAGCAAGCTTTGCTTCAGCGCAAACCACTTCCACCAAAACCTTGGGCGACATGATCGATCAAGCCAAGCGAAGCAAGTCGCTTGGCTCTGCCCCGTTGCAGCCCGACACCCCCGCCAAGAAATCGAAGTCACCCGCAAAGACCGAGGCCTTGCCCGTGCTGTGGTCGCTCACAGGCATCAACCACCAACTGGTCGCCGAGGTCATCTATAAAGAAACAGTTCACACACTCAAACTGCATGAAGGCAACAAGAAAATTGGCCCTTGGACCATCGACCGCTATGGTTCCAACGGCCTGTACCTGAAACCAGAAAAACCCACCAAAGGCAATGCCGGCACAGTGTTTTTACCGGCACCCGCGGCTGGCACCTCGCTTCAAAAATATGCAGCGGCTTTGCCCGCACCGGTTGCCAGCCTGTCTGGCTTTGAGGGCGGTGGGTTGGAACTCCCTCCTCAGATGGCGCACAACCTTGGCAGGGTCATGCCACCTCAGGTCTTGGGGGATGCAAACGCTGGACTGCCACCTCAAATGCCAGCCAATGCCATGACGGCGACAGCCCCGCCTGCCGCCAAAGCGCAATGAACATTTTGTCTGCTTCCACCCGCACACAGGCTAAGTCTGTCAAGCAAATGGCTTCGCTTAAACGCGACCATATTGATGACTTTCTGCGGGTACCCGCTTTCCAGCATGTGCTGTCGCATGGCAACAAGGCCCCCTTGGCCTTGCCTCCTGCTGTGCACAACACCATGATTGCTTTGGGGGTGGAATCACAATACTTTTTTGTGCTGTGCCTAGAGCAAGAATTTCGCAGTGACAACTGGTTCAACCTGATTGAGCAGGGCAAGCGCATGAACATGGTGTTCACCGGCGCCTACACCTGTTCGTCGGATGTGTTGCAAACCCTGTTGCAAGAGCATGTGCAGGGAAAGGATGCTACGCAAGCTCAAAAAGCGCTGGAGCATGAGCGGGAAACCATCTCCAAAATCATCCAAGATTCGGTTCCACTGGGCTGGCTCAATGGCATCGTGGCGCATTGCTTGCAACTGGGCAGCAGCGACATCCACTTTGAGGTGCGGGGCGACGTCACCTTGCTGCGTGTACGCCGCGACGGCCTGATGCGTTTGGTCAAACACTTGCCCTCTCGCATGGTCATCAGCGGCCTGTCAGCGGGCTATACCGTGTTGTCACAAGAGGGCTCTAGCTCCGAGGTGGCTTTCAATGCCGGTTTGCCCCAGTCGGCCATGATTCCCATGGAAGTGCATGGGGAAAAACTGCAATTGCGCTACCAAAGCCACCCCAGTGTCAGCGGCTTTGATGTCACGGTTCGCATCTTGCGTACCGGCAAAGTCAGCCACGCCGATTTGCCCAAGATTGAGAACCTGGGCTACACCGCTTGGCAAATCGAGCAGTTGCGTGAAACCACCCAATCGGCTTGGGGTGGCGTGTTCATCGCGGGCATCACCGGTTCGGGCAAAACCACCACGCTGTCGGCGCTGTTGTCCATGCTGGCCTCGCAAGGTCAACGCAAAATCATCTCCATCGAAGACCCTGTCGAGTACATCGTGCCAGGCGTCTCACATTTCTCTATTCAACGCCAAGCCAAGGGCAGTACCCACAACCCTTTCGAGTCGGCCATGATGGCGTTTTTGCGCATGGACCCTGACGTGGGCATGTTTGGCGAAATACGTGATCGCCTGTCGGCGCAAATGGCGCATTCGGCGATACAAACAGGCCACAAATTACTCACCACCGTGCACGCCACCTCAGCCTTGGGCATTGTGGCGCGGCTGACCTCGCAAAACATCGGTTTGCTGCGTGAAGACGTCTGCAACGCCGAGTTTTTGTCGATGCTGGCATACCAAGTGCTGATGCCCTTGAACTGCCCCCATTGCAAAGTGCAAGCCATCTCGGTGATGCCGGTAGAAAAACTGGTGGAGTATGAGAAATATTTCGCCCTCGACGTGGCTGACTTGCGCTGCGCCAGCGATGCAGGTTGCTCGCATTGTCAAGTTCCAGGCTTGGAAGCAACCAACAACTCCCATGCGGGTGTGAGAGGGGTGAAAGTATGCGCCGAGGTTTTGGCCTTGGACAACACCATGTTGAACCTGCTACACCAAGGCGACGACTTGGGCGCTCGCAACCACTGGCTGGGTTTACGTCAAT
>JBILIR010000083.1:0-6254 GCA_044368955.1 Limnohabitans sp. | reverse complement strand
TCAACCCAAGGTGGTCCCCACTGCCAATATTGGTGACCACCGCTACCTGGCATTTATCAAAGGCCAAGCCTTCTCGCAACATGCCACCGCGGGCAGTTTCTAATACAGCTGCATCGACATTGGGGTGCATCAAGACGCGCAACGCACTTTGTGGGCCCGCACAGTCGCCTGAATCGAATTGGTAACCGTTGGCATACACACCATCGGTATTGGCAATGCCCATGCGAAGACCGCTGGAGGCAAGCAAGTGGGAAATCAAACGCACAGTAGTGGTTTTGCCATTGGTTCCCGTCACAGCAACCACTGGGATACGCCCGTTCTCACCATCAGGGAACATCTGCTCGATCACGGCTTTACCAACATCGCGTCCTTTGCCAAATGAGGGGCTCAAGTGCATACGCAGTCCGGGTGCGGCATTGACTTCGATGATGCCGCCGTTTTGCTCCTCAAGGGGACGCAAAATGGTTTCACAAACAATGTCCACACCGCAAATATCCAAGCCCACCATTTGAGCAGCCAAGACGGCACTGGCAGCCACTTCAGGGTGCACATCATCAGTGACATCGGTCGCAGAACCACCCGTAGACAAATTGGCGTTGTTGCGCATGATGACGCGCATGCCTTTTGGCGGAACACTGCTTTCATTCAGGTTTTGTTCTTGCAAACAAGCCAAGGCAACTTCATCGATACGAATACGCGTTAAAGGGTAAGAGTGTCCTTCGCCTCGCAAGGGGTCTGCGTTAACGATGTCGACCAACTGACGAACAGTGTGTTTGCCATCTCCCACGACAAGTGCGGGCTCACGCCGAGCAGCGGCAATCAATTTGTCACCAATCACAAGCATTCGGTAATCGCTGCCTGGCAAATACCGCTCGACCATGATGTCTTCACGGTAACGCAAAGCAATGTTGTAGACAGCTTCAAGTTCAGCACGGGTTTTGACATTGACGGCAACACCCTTTCCTTGATTGCCATCTTGCGGTTTAACCACCACGGGAAGACCAATTTCTTGGGCAACCGCCCAAGCGTCGTCCACATCTTTCACAGGACGTCCTTCAGGAACCGGCAAGCCAGCCATCCTGAACAGCTTTTTGGTCAACTCTTTGTCTTGCGCAATAGATTCGGCAATGGCGCTGCTAGCGTCAGTTTCGGCGGCTTGAATGCGTCGCTGTTTGCTTCCCCAACCGAGTTGCACCAAGCTGCCTTCTGTCAAACGGATAAAGGGAATATTTCGGTTCAAACCTGCATTCACAATGGATGCTGTGGATGGACCCAAGCGCAAATCTTCATCAACTTCGCGCAAGTTGGCAATGGCTTTGGCGAGAGAAAAATCGGTGTTGTTCATTGCAGCTTGCAATAACTCCTGGGCATAGCCAATGGCCAAGCGGCCCACCTGCTCCACCGTGTACTGCACCACCACTTGGTACAAGCCTTCTTTAGGTGTGGCCGTGGTGCGGCTAAATGTCACAGGACAACCCGCTTCAATTTGCAAAGAAAGCGTGGCTTCTTCTAATGCATGGGCGAAGGTATAGACCGACTCCGAACTGCTGTTGTATATGCTGTAAATGGAAGGAAACAAATGCCTGAGCCGATTGGAAAAATCGGGGGCGCTGATTCGCACATCGATACTGTCTTGGGTATCGCATTGAACCAAGGCTTCAACAGAGGTATGTTTAGACCAGAGGTTGGGGCCGCGCAATGCCCGCGTACGTGTGACGTCTATCACTGAACGATCCCCTTTGAAGGCGCGGTAAGGCTGGTGCTTTTTTGCGAAAAGCTTTTCAACCCAGCCCTGATGAGATCAGTGGAGACGCCCAAAGTTTGGGCCACTGCGACTGCTGCGCACAAGGTGGACAAGCTGATGCCGCCTTCTTGCATGAGCAACTGTATCGGTTCGGCATCGGTTTGCAACATGCTGACCTCCTTGGTGCCGTGCACAAAGAAAATTTGATGGTCATGGTGGAAGACCACGCGCTGCGACTTTTGACGCGCAGCTGCGATGACAGGGTTGTTGTCTTCATGACTGTAGAAGAACACATCACCATCGCTGAGTTCCTCAAACGATACGGCTACCTCGTCGCAAGCATTCAGGACAGCCACACCCTCTGGCAACACCACATCGACTTGGTTGCGCATAACGTTTCGCATTTGTTCAGGCGTACGTATATCGTGAACTTCAAGTCCAACAGGTTCCGGCACACCTGTGACCACACCAACCAAGCATCGGTCGTAGGCCAAGCCTTCGTCCATCAATTGCATGCCAGAACTTTCAAAAACAGCAGCATCCAAAACGCGGTTGATGAGCAAGCGCTGACCCAATTCAAAAGTACGGGCATCTTTGCTGACCACACGACGTTGGTCTAAATACAGACCATCTGCACAAGCCAAGCCAGTGTGTTTGCCACTGAGTTCAAGCAGCCAAGCAATGATTTTGGAGAGCTCGGTGGCTTGGTGGCTTCCCATGACGCCCACAATGGGGATGCGCCCAGAGTCTGAGGGCTCAAACAACTGGTCAACAATGGCTTGACCCACTGGCCTGGGCTTTCCAAGCACAGGCTTTAAATGCATCAGCAGGCCTGGCCCTGCATTGACCTCGACCACAGCACCATGGACCTCTTGCAAAGGCCGAGACACATCAGGCGTCACAAAATCGATGCCAGCGATATCTAAGCCCACCACTTTGGCGGCAAGAATGGCCATATCGGCCACTTGGGGGTTAACATCATCAGTGACATCGTTGGCCATATTGCCAGTGCGCTGAACAATGATGACCTTGCCCTTGTCGGGCACGCTATGTACTTCAAAGCCTTGTTTTTGAATTTCTAAAACAATATTGCCTTGCTCTGACAAAATGATTTTTTCTAAAGGAAATTCTTCTTCCAAGCCACGCCGTGGATCGGTGTTGACTTGAGAATCGATGAGCTGTTCCACAGTAGAAACACCGTTACCCACAATTTGCACCGTTTCGCCGCGAGAAGCCGCCACCACTTTATCGCCCACCACCAGCAAGCGATGCTCTTCCCCCACAATGAATTGCTCAACGATCACCTCGTTGTTTTCTTCTTCGCGCAAAGCAATATCAAAAGCAGCATGAACTTCGGCTTGGGTTTTTAAATCGAGCGATACGCCACGGCCATGGTTGGCGTCAATCGGTTTGAGCACAACGGGTAAACCGATGTCTTGCGCCACAGACCACGCCTCCTCTGCGGTGGTGACAGTACGGCCTTTGGGTACAGGCACACCACACTGTGTGAGCAAACGCTTGGTCAGGTCTTTGTCGCTGGAAATGTGTTCTGCAATGGCACTGGTTTTGTCTGTCTCCGCAGTCCAAATGCGCCGCTGCTTTGATCCGTAACCTAGTTGAACCAAATTGCCGGTGGTTAATCGAATAGAAGGAATGCGTCGCTCGGTGGCAGCGTCCACGATGCAAGCGGTGCTGGGACCCAAACACAAGCGGTCCACCATGTCCTTGAGTTTTTTAACCGTGGCACGGGCATCAAAAGGTTTGTTGTTGATAGCCGCCATGACCAAATTGCGAGCGTCAACCAAACTTTCCATCCCAATTTCTTCTTGCCTAGCTCTGAACACCACCTTGTAGACGCCGCTGGTACTGGTTTCTCGGGCCTTGCCAAAACTCACCTGCATACCTGCCAAGGTTTGTAACTCGATGGCCACATGCTCGATGATGTGAGCAGGCCATGTGCCATCTCGCAGACGCCAAACGAAACCACCCACCTCGCCCACACTGCAATGGTGTTGCTGCAAACTGGGTAACCACTCAATCAATCGATCGACAAAACCAGGGATGGTGTTGGAGGGAAATTTTTCTAATTCACCAATATCCAACCAAGCTTCAACAGCAGAGCGGTAAGTCCAAAAATTGGGGCCGCGCAAAAAACGCTGTTGAAGAATTTGAATATCGTCAAATGTCATAATCGAGACCTTGTAATAATTTAGCGTTTATTTATAGAAAATCGGATGGCCGACTACAGATTTCAGAGGGGAGTGAATGGCTTGTCACAGGATTGGCGGGCTAGGGTGCAAGAGAAGATTCCCGCACTCACCAACGTGCTGGGTTGGTTAGAGGTTGACCTTGATGCCCGATTATATTTCGCAAACTCCCTGCTTCTGCTCTGTGCTGATCGGCTTTTTGCCCTGGAATCTGATGATCAATCCCAATGGGTGGTGCGTGAATGGCCCCTGACGGCTGACTTGCAACTGTCTTTGAAGGACTACTCAGGTGTGGGCACTTTGGAGTTACACACCCTTACCCACAGCATGGGGACGTGGCGTTTCACATTGGGGCGCAACGCGCAAGCACAGGTTTTCTCCGAAGCATTCGCTGCTCGCTTGAGTCCACCATCAACCCAAGAAAACGACACAAGCACAAAGCAACACGCTGACGCTTTGCTTGAAGACGAGTCCCCCCCCTTGCAAGGCAACTGGGGCTTGCTGCGCTTATGGCGCTTTGCCAAACCCTACAAAGGACAATTGTTTTTGGGTTTTGTGTTGACCTTGGCCTCGACAGCAGCTACCTTGGTCCCCCCCTACTTGACCATGCCCTTGATGGACGATGTGCTGATCCCCTTTCAAAATGGACAGCAAATCGATAGGGATTTGGTCACGCTGTACTTGTCAGGCTTGTTGGGCGCATCGCTGATTGCTTGGGGCTTAGGTTGGTACAAAACCTATGTGCTGGCGCTGGCCTCTGAGCGCATAGGCGCAGATCTGCGCTCCACCGCTTACGAACATTTGATGCGACTTTCCTTAGAGTATTTCGGCGGAAGAAGAACGGGCGACTTGATGACCCGCATCGGCAGCGAAACAGACCGTTTGTGTATCTTTTTGTCGGTGCATTTTTTGGATTTCGCAACCGACGTACTGATGATTTTGATGACGGCAATCATTTTATTCAGCATCGATCCTTGGCTTGCATGTGCCACCTTGCTTCCCCTGCCTTTCATTGGCTGGTTGATTCAAAATGTGCGTGACAGGCTGCGCAATGGTTTTGAAAAAATTGACCGCGTTTGGTCGGAATTAACCAATGTGTTAGCCGACACCATACCGGGTATCCGCGTGGTCAAAGCATTTGCCCAAGAGAAACGTGAAGCTTCACGTTTTCGCTCAGCCAATAAACACAATTTGGCCGTTAACGACAGAGTGAATTTTTTGTGGTCGCTGTTTTCGCCAACAGTGACCTTGGTAACTGAAGTGGGTTTGTTGGTGGTATGGGCGTTTGGCATTTGGCAAGTAGCCAACCATCAAGTAACGGTCGGTGTATTGACTGCTTTCTTGGCCTATAGCAGCCGTTTTTATGCCCGTCTCGACTCTATGAGTCGAATTGTGTCGCACACTCAAAAAGCCATCGCAGGTACTAAGCGTATTTTTGAAATTTTGGATCACGTTTCCAGCGTGCCCGAACCTGTCAATCCCAAGCCCATGCCTAAAATTGAAGGGCGTATCCAAATAGATGACATCGGGTTTCGCTATGGCAACCGTGCTGTGATCAAGGGATTGAGTTTGGATATTGCCCCCGGCGAAATGATTGGTCTGGTGGGGCAAAGTGGCTCTGGCAAAAGCACCATGGTCAATTTGATTTGTCGCTTCTACGATGTCAGCGAAGGTGCGATTCGCATCGATGGCACAGACATTCGCGATTTGCGTGTAAGCGATTACCGCCAGCATATTGGCTTGGTTTTGCAAGAACCGTTTTTATTCTTTGGCACCATTGCCGACAACATCGCATATGGAAAGCCTCAAGCCAGTCGCAGCGAAATTGTGGCTGCAGCTCGGGCCGCACATGCGCATGAGTTCATCTTGCGACTACCGCAAGGCTATGACTCGCTGGTGGGCGAACGCGGTCAAGCTTTGTCTGGTGGTGAACGCCAACGCATATCCATTGCCAGAGCGCTCTTGATTGACCCGCGTATTCTGATCATGGATGAAGCCACCTCCTCGGTGGACACAGAAACTGAACAAGAAATTCAAAAAGCCTTGGACAACTTGGTGCGTGGCAGGACCACCATCGCCATTGCCCACAGACTCTCGACCCTGCGCCGCGCTGATCGCTTGGTGGTGATGGAGCACGGCCAATTGGTTGAGCAAGGGCAACACCAAGAGTTGCTTGACAGACAAGGGGCTTATTGGCGCTTGTATGAAGCGCAAGCTCGACGTGCCGAGGCAGAACAGGGACTGGTTTCTGTCAGCGACAGCCGAGAGGTGCGCACATGAGCCCACTCACCCACTTAATCAAA